>NZ_CAIZIZ010000118.1 GCF_903933125.1 uncultured Lamprocystis sp.
GCCACTCCCGCTCGTAGAGCGCCAGGACATCGGGCTCGCTCATCCGCTCCTGGTGCAGTTGCCAGGCGAGCAGGCGCAGGGCGGGAAAGCGAGCGATCTCGACGGTCGGGGTAGTCATGGGTCGATCTTAACGCCGCCGCGGGGTGTCGGCCATTGAGCCTTCATCGTCGTTCCGGACAGCGCTGGTCATTTGGAGTCCAAGGCTTCAGCCTTGGCCTGCCGATCCAAGGCTGAAGCCTTGGACTCCAGTCGGCCGGCGCCCCGGCTGACACGCCCCGGCTGGCCGGAACAATCAAGGCCCATACCGCTAAAGAGATCGGGCTCGCGGAGGTAGATCAGGGCTTGGCGCCCGGACAGCATTGTCCGATACTGCGGCGCATGACAGGTTCCGAGTTTATCCATCCCCGATGAACTTCGCTTATCCAGTGACATTGACGCCGGACGCCGATGGCGGGTTCGTGGTGACCTTTTCCGATTGGCCGGAGGCCATCACCCAGGGCGAGACCCGCGACCAAGCGCTGGAAGAGGCAGCCGATTGCCTGGAAGAGGCCGTTGCGGCGCGCATCGATGACCGTGCGGAGATTCCGCTGCCATCCTCTCAACAGGCCGGCGAGGCGACCGTGGCGGTACCCATCGCCACCGCGCTCAAAGCGGCGCTGTACCTGGCAGTGCGGGAGGCGGGCATCGGCACCAGCGAACTGGCACGGCGCCTGGGTATCCACGAGAAGGAGGCACGACGCCTGCTCGACCCCCGCCACGGGAGCAAGGCCGCCGCGCTGGAGCGGACCTTGACCGCCGTGGGTCGGCGCTTGACCGTCGAGGTAAGGGTGGCGGCATAGGCCCCGATCGCACAGCCCGTAGGATGCGGTGACGTAAGGAACCGCATCGCATCGTTCGAGCGGCTGGGCATCGGTGCGGTTCGCTCCCGCTCCGCACCTATATCATGCCCAGGCGGACAACCCAGCGGCGACCAGCGCCGTCCATGACCCACCTTGACACCCCTATCGGCGCGGATCTTCTCGTCGTGCCCAAACGGGCCGCCGAGATTCGCGGCATGGCCACGACGGACTTCGTAGTCGCCGTGGTCCAAGAGGCCGCCCAATGCACCATCGCCGAGACCGCGGTCGTCCGTCTGTCTCCGACCGATTCGGATCGCTTCGCCGAGCCCATCCCATACCCGCCGTCTCCCGCCCTGGAGCGTGCCTTCACCCCCGCCATCACGAGCGACTCGGGGGCGACTGACCGGCTACGCGTTACGCCGTCCCACAACTTATTCGTGGTGCGTCCCCTATTTCTCCTCAGCCAACCCGCGATTTCGCTCCCCCAGAAGCGGCCTACTTCCAGATTGGACTCGTCGTCCTGGCCGATCACGGCAAAGCGGCGTTTCAGATCGACAAATTCCATAAAGAGCCTGTGCGCTGGCAGTTAAACCGAGATCCCTGCCGGACAATCAGGGATGGCCCGCAAGGATCGCTCATTGCTATCGATTGCGCCAGATCGATTCGGTGCCGTGTCGCCGTTATGGATCGGGCCGGCGGGTTAGGCCGACCCGCACGAAGCAGGGAAGACCACCGTTCCCTTAGGGATGAGCTTTAGATCAACGGTCGAGCGACTGTGTCTCAGAGATTGCGCAACAAAAGCGTTGACCGATCAACCTTGCGCTCAGGGTAGGTGAGGGATGCCGGTTCGCCCTGTCCGAGCGGATTCGCTACACCGAAAAAGTCGGCCACATCTTCAAACAATGCCCGAGCAAATGAAACGGACTGCGCACCCGACGCAACGCGGTGCCAGTCGAGTACCTTGAGCGCCTCGTTGCCGCCAAGGACCTCA
>NZ_CAIZIZ010000119.1 GCF_903933125.1 uncultured Lamprocystis sp.
GGTTCGGGGTTCGGGGTTCGGGGTTCGGGGTTCGGGGTTCGGGGTTCGGGGTTCGGGGTTCGGGGTTCGGGGTACGGGATCGGGGTTCGGGGTTCGGTCTGCTGAACCCTGCACCCTGCACCCTGCACCCTGCACCGGGTTCAGGATGCAGGGTTGGTCTTTCTCAAGGATGCTCGGAGGGCGTTCAGCATCCGACCGATTTCGGCCGTCGCGGACAGGATATGCCCTTCCTGATCGATGTTCAGAAAACCGAAGCGCCGGGCAAGCTCTGTCTGGGTCTCCAATTCCAGGAGCGAACCGTAGGCAATTGCCACAAAACGTGCATAATCCTTGCCGCCACGCCCGTAACCCTCGGCGATGTTCGAGGGAATTGATACCGCCGCACGCCGCATCTGGGAAACGAGGCCATAAACCTCGTCGCGTGGAAACGAGGTCGTGGTCTGATATACCGCGCCCGCCAAATCCATCGCCAGATGCCAAACCCGCAGACTCCGATGACCACGATCAGTCACGGCAAGAGATCCTCCCAGCTTCACTAAATCGAAAGGTTATCACTGATCCGCGCCGTGAACGCGGTGCAGGGGTCAGGGGTCCGCAGACCGAACCCCGCACCCCGCACCCCGCACCCCGAACCCTGCACCCCGAACCCCGAACCCTAAAAAATCTTCGGCCGATAGTTATGCTCGGCGTCCAGCACACCCATGAACCGCAGGCCCGCGGCGCCGTCCAGCTCGCCGGGGTAGAACAGGACGGCGGGAACCTGGACCTTGCCCTTGAGCTGCTCCAGCAGCGCTGAAGTGCGGTACATAGGAAAGAGGGCACCGGCGCGCACAATGAACACCAGGTCGCGCAGGGGGTCGGCGTCACTGGGGATGCGGCGGGCGACCAGTTCGTCCAGGGGTTGGTACTCGCTCAGGATCTGGAAGATGGTGTCGACCGTGACCTCCAGGCCCACTGATTTTTCGGCGTCGATGAGTGCCGCGGGCCCCATGCCTTCCGCTTCCAGGGCCGCGCAGAGGCATTCGGCCAGCGAGATGACCGTGACCCGTTTGCCCAACTGTTCCAGTCGCGTGCGCAACAGCGAGACCTGCCGGCGGACGCCAAACTCCTCCTCCGGTGGATAGCGGAAGATGGCATAGGGCATGTCGTGGTAGGCGCTGAGCTGCTGCCGGGGGTCCGGCTGCTTCAGCACCGGTTCGAGTTGCTGGGTCAGGCGCGCCTTCCAGTCGGGCATCAGCCGATCTCCCTCACGTACTCGGCCGCGGATGCCGCCGGCAGTTTGATTTGGGCGAGGCTGCCGGCGACCTCGTAGTGCAGCTTGCGGAACTGGTGCAAGCGCAGCAGCTCGCGCTCCACGTCGGCGGTGTCCATCAGGTACAGTCGCCAGTCCTCCGCATCAATAATACGCCGGGCGTTCGCCTCGCGGTCCGTCATGGCGTGCAGCAGGTACATGAAGCTCTGTTCCGGTAGGTGGTAAGAGGCAAACTCCCGTGACTGTGTGCCCGTGAGGAGCCCGAAGTCGACGGCGAGCCGCAACAGGCCTGACGCCACGCGATTGGTCGTGGCCTCGCTCCAGTTGCCGGACCATGCGATGTCTTTCTTCTTGCTCAGGCTGTACAGATACGGAAGCACATCCTCGGCGCGCAGACGGTAGGCCCCGGCGACGAATTGAGGATAGAGCCAGTGGACGAGGAAATCCCGAACGAGCAACTCGTCGCGGGTCAGGTGGTAGAGGAGCAGCGGTTGCCAGACCTCCCGGTCACACCCCGACTTGGCGAGATCCACGAGCGGGCGGTCGCGACCCGCGGGATCGAAGCGGCGGCTGACCGCCCAGGACACATTCTGCGCCCAATTGGCACTCTTGGCGCCGATGGTGTTTTCCTCGCGAGCGCGTTTGAGATTGTCGGTTTTCGAGGCGGCGTAGTCCCAGCCACAGAAAACCGCGTAGGTTTCATCGATCAGGGATCCTTTGATGGCCAGGCAGGAAGAGACCTTGAATCGAGCCCCCATGCTCAGTCCTCGAGCCGCGCATAGGGGATCGCCGGGTTACCGCGCTCGCCTCTGGCGAAGCCGGCCGCCAGTAGCGTGATGACTTCGTCGCTCGGCCGGTAGGTTCCGGACAAGAGCACCGACCTGCCCTCGGCCGACCGACGCAGCTTGGCGACCGCGTCGAGGTGGCTTTGATCGACGAGACCAAACGCGACGAGTTCCGCCAGCAGGTCTTTCTGGCCCGCCGCCGCCAGCGTCTCGAAGAAGGCGCCCCACCGCGCTCCCTGGTCCAACCAGTCCTGCCAGTGCGCTTCGAACTGATCTTCAATCTCCGCGGGGAGATGCCAGAGTGTCATGCACCCCGGCGGATCGAAGATCTCCTGGCAACGGCTGCGCGCAACCGCAAAAGCGATCCGGGCCTGCGCAAAATAGTGAGTCGACGGGAAACCGCGCTTGAGCGCCAGCGCGCCATGGCGGCCGAGGATGCTCTTGGTGTTCCACCAGCCGGCCGCGTCCATCTCCCCGTGGCGAGCGACCGTCAGCCGGAGTTTGAGCAGCCGCTCGAAATCGACGGAGACCCAGGGTTCAGTCGGCATTGGATAGGCGTCTCTTCGTGGTCTACGATCAGAGCGCAGCACAGGCAAGCGATCTCGGCTTGCAGTGTGCTACCGGGAACAAAACCCTACCATTGCATCCTTAATCAAGCAATCGCGGTGTTCTCCAATGCTTAGCGGACAAGCATTGGCCCCGATCTGCAAAACGCGTCTGCTGAACGTTCAAAGGCCACCCCGATGGACCTTTGGGTGAGGGTTCCCAGGCCAGACCAAGCCGAAGGTCAAATGACTTGGGAGATCTCACGGCGGAAATAGAATTTGCCGATGCCGTCGCGGCTGGGTGCGTGGATCCTTTAGCGGTTGTCGGCAGCGGGCTCGGGCTGCGCAAGCGGGCGTTGATCATTAATCCGGCCAGATCCAAGCCAGCACACGTCGCGGCCGCGGGCCGCTCCTACCGTAGGA
>NZ_CAIZIZ010000120.1 GCF_903933125.1 uncultured Lamprocystis sp.
CGAGTCCCCGAGACCGAGCGACGCGCCTTATCCACCCTACAACGGAGCCGGTTTCGTAGGGTGGATAAGCGCAGCGCATCCACCATCGGCCTCGCTGCCGACACGCTGTTGGCGGCGGCCACCCAAATTTGGAACTGCTGTCGCGCACCCGCCCCTGTACGACCAACCGAAGCCCCATGGTACACTCCTACGCTCATCCGGCAACCCCAGACCGCGACTCTACGGACATGGCAACACAGAAGACTTACCTCGTGATCTCCGCCCTCGGCGAGGACCACCCCGGCATCGTCAACATGCTCTCCAAGACCATCCTGGAGCACGGCTGTAATATCGAAGACAGCCGCATGACCGTGCTCGGCGGAGAGTTCGCCGCCATGCTCCTGGTCGAGGGCAAATGGAACACCCTGGCGAAGATCGAAAACGCCATCCCCGAGCTGCAGCGCCAGCTCAACATGACCATCATCACCAAGCGCACCGGTGAGCGTGCCACCGGGCGCAACCTGCTGCCCTACGCGGTGGACGTGGTGTCCATGGACCACCCGGGGATCGTCAACACCCTGGCCGGGTTCTTCGCCGACCGCAGCATCAACATCGAAGACATGGCGACCACGACCTATGCCGCCGCCCATACCGGCACCACCATGTTCTCGGTCCATATGACCGTCGGCATTCCCTCCGACATGCATATCGCCGGGTTGCGCGAGGAGTTCATGGATTATTGTGACGGCCTCAATCTCGACGCCGTCCTCGAGCCCTTAAAGGGCTGACCCCTTGTGGCGCGGGCTTCCAGCCCGCGCGCCGCTGACCTGGACCGGCCCCCCGCGCGTGCTCACGGCGCGGCCTTGATCATCGCTCCGGGTGGCGGCGGACGGTCCGCACAGCGGACTACGATTAGCGGACGGTCCGCACAGCGGACCCTACGATTAGCGCGACCCGCCCCCATCAGGGTCTTTCACCAGCAGACCCGCAAATCAACAGGCAGCACCCCATGAGCCTACCGCTTGGCGAACCCGTCCCTGACCTCGACCTCGTGCTCACCGGCGACCGGACCCTGAAGCTCTCCGACTACCGCGGTAAGGCGCTCGTCCTGTATTTCTACCCCAAGGCCAACACCGCCGGCTGCACTCAGGAAGGCCAGGACTTCCGCGACATGACCGGCGCTTTCGCGGCAACCGCGACCGTGATCCTCGGCGCCTCGCGCGACAGCCTCAAGGCGCAGGAGAGCTTCAAGGCCAAGCAGGGCTTTTCCTTCGATTTGATCGCCGACACCGACGAAACCCTGTGTCGGGCGTTCGACGTGATCAAACTGAAGAAGATGTACGGACGCGAGAGTCTGGGGATCGAGCGCAGCACCTTCCTGATCGACGCCGCCGGTGTGCTGCGGCACGAATGGCGCGCGGTGAAAGTCAAGGGGCATGTTGCCGAGGTCCTCGCCGCCGCCCGCGCCCTGACCTGATCGCGCACTTGATCCCAAGCGCCGGCGGGGCAGGCCGCCACCCCATCGGCCAATCCGGAGTACGGGCACCGCACGCTCAAGTGCCTCCGTATTTCACCCTAACGCATTCCCGTGTTCACGGACTCGCCTACGCCCGATGATCAAACGCGAAAACGACAAGACCTGCCTCTTCGTCCTCGACACCAACGTGCTGATGCACGACCCCACCTGCATCTTCCGCTTCAAGGAACACGACATCTTCCTGCCGATGGTGGTCCTGGAGGAACTGGATCACGGCAAGAAGGGCCTGTCCGAGGTCGCGCGCAACGTCCGTCAGGCGAGCCGCTTCCTGGATCAACTCCTGTGCAACGCCGACAAGGCCGAAATCGACGCCGGCCTGCCGATCGGCCCCACGTCCGCCAACGGGGGCGGCATCGTGCTGCCCGCCTCCGGTCGACTGTACTTTCAAACCCAGTTGCTGGATTTGCGGCTGCCCGAGTCCCTGCCCGGCACGTCGGCGGACAACAACATTCTCGGCACCGCCCAGGCCCTGCGCGAGCTGCGGTGCGACCGCCAGGTCATCATCGTCTCCAAGGACATCAACCTGCGGATCAAAGCCGCGGTGCTCGGCATCCCGGCGGAGGACTATTCGAACGATCAGGTCATGGACGACGTCGCGCTGCTCTACACCGGGGCTGAGCCGCTCCCCGCGGACTTCTGGGAGCACCACAGCAAGTCCATGGACTCCTGGAAGGAGCAGGGCCGCACCTACTATCGCATCAGCGGCCCGGACGTCGCCGAGTGGTACCCCAACCAGTGCCTTTATACCGCCGATGACAGCGGCTTCGAGTCCATCGTGCGCGAGAAGCGCGGCACCGCCGAGGCCCTCATCGAAGTCGTCGAGGACTACCGCCTGCCCCGTCACAGCGTCTGGGGCATCAACGCCCGCAACCGCGAGCAGAACTTCGCCCTGAACATGCTCATGGACCCGGATCTGGACTTCGTCACTTTGCTGGGCACCGCCGGCACCGGCAAAACCCTGCTGGCGCTGGCCGCGGGGCTGACCCAAGTCCTGGACCGCAGTCTTTACAAGGAGATCATCATGACCCGGGTGACGGTGCCGGTCGGCGAAGACATCGGCTTCCTGCCCGGCACCGAAGAGGAGAAGATGACCCCCTGGATGGGTGCCCTGATGGACAATCTGGAAGTCCTGACTCGCCCCGAAGGCGGTGAATGGGCCCGCGCCGCGACCAATGACCTGATCAAAAGCCGCATCCGCATCTCCTCGCTCAACTTCATGCGCGGTCGCACCTTCCTCAACAAATACATCATCCTGGACGAGGCCCAGAATCTCACCGCCAAGCAAATGAAGACACTGATCACGCGTGCCGGCCCGGGAACCAAGGTGGTCTGTCTCGGCAACATCGGCCAGATCGACACCCCCTATTTGACCGAGACCACCTCCGGCCTCACCTATGTCGTGGACCGCTTCAAGCACTGGCCACACGGCGGTCATATCACCCTGATGCGCGGCGAGCGCTCGCGTCTGGCTGACTTCGCCTCAGAAGAACTTTAGTTCACCGGAGCTACACCCATGAACAAGCTGATGATTGCCGCCCTCTTGGCCGCCCTGGTCGCGCTGCCCACGGCGTTCGCCGCCGAGAAGCAGAAACTCAACGTCGTCTACCACGTCTCCGAGGCCGAGAAAGTCCCCTTCGTACTCAACAACATCCAAAACCATATCGACGGTGTCGGCGGACCGGACAAGGTCCACATCGTGCTGGTCGTCCACGGCCCCGCCATTACCGCATTCAATGAAATCGAAGCCACCGAGAAGGTGCGCGGCGACCTGGCCAAGCTCAAGGACGAAGGCGTGGGGCTGGAGATGTGCGGCAACACGCTCAAGGGCTTCAAACTCAGCCTGGATGAATTACTCCCGGGCTTCACGGTGGTCCCGGAGGGCGGCGTCACCAAGATCGCCGAGCTGCAATCGCTGGGTTATGTCTATATCCGGCCCTGAGCAAGCTCGACGACATACCACGTCGGATTTCTGCAACGACGCCGCACGAACAGCGCAATTCTGAAATGCAGTAACAAACCGGTAGGAACACCTGATGTCGCGTTTCATTTTCATCCTGGTCTTCGGGATCGCCAAGTGCGTGCTGGCGGCCGATTCAAAGCCACTCAACATCGTCGTTCTTTACGCGGATGACTGGCGCCACGACACGCTTGGAACCGCCGGTCATCCCATCGTCAGGACGCCCAACATCGATAATCTCGCTCGTGTGGGTATCCGCTTCACGCATAACTATGTGACGACGGCGATCTGCGGTGTGAGTCGCGCATCCCTCTTGACCGGCCAATGGATGTCGCGCCACGGCAATCGCGCCTTTGCGATGTTCGAGACTCCGTGGGCTGAAACCTACCCCGGCCTGCTGCGAGCCAACGGCTATTTCGTCGGCCACGTGGGAAAATGGCACAATGGCGAATTCCCACAGGAACAGTTCGACTTTGGCCGTTCCTACATGGGCACGCACTGGCTCAAGCAGCCGGACGGATCGCAAATTCATATCACCCAGCAGAACGAAAATGACGCAATCGAATTTCTCCGTACCCGTCCCGCACATAAACCGTTTTGTCTGACGCTCGCCTTTTTCGCTACCCACGCTGAAGACTCAAACCCGCTGCAATTTCTCCCCCAGCCGGGCAGCATGGAATACTATAAAGATCATGTGATACCAGTCCCGAGAACGGGCTCAGACGCGTATTTTCGACGCCTCCCGCCCTTCATCGCGAACGAAAAGAATGAGGGTCGCCATCGATGGCACTGGCGCTTCGACACCTCGGAAAAATACCAAACGATGATGAAGAACTATTACCGCCTCGCCACTGAGGTGGACGCTGTCTGTGGTCGGGTGCTCGACGAATTGCGACAGCAGGACGTACTCGATCATACGCTCGTCATCTTCACTACCGACAACGGCTACTATCACGGCGAGCACGGCCTCGCCGACAAATGGTATCCTCATGAGGAAAGTATCCGTACACCCCTGATTGTGCTTGACCCCCGCTTGCCTCAGGCAAATCACGGCCAGACGAATGACGCCCTGACACTCAACGTCGATCTTGCACCGACACTCCTCGCCGCCGCCGGCATTGCCGCACCGCCGCGGATGCAGGGCCAAGATATCGCTCCCCTTTATCTCGGCAACCCGCAGATGGCCTGGCGTACCGAGTTTTTCTACGAACACCCCACGGTTAAGAACATCGATTTCATCCCGTCTTCGGAAGCGTTGGTTCGTCGGGATATCAAATATTTATTCTGGCCGGACTTTCAATATGAAGAACTTTTTAACCTGAAGACCGATCCCGAAGAGACGAACGATCTCGCTCGTAGCGCCGGACAAGCATCAACGCTTAGTGCTTTGCGCGCCCGCTTCGCGGAATTGAAGCAAGCAGTTCGTTGAACTCCAGCGCCGCCGGTCAATGGCGATCAGGCCCGCCCGCAACGAGCCGCCAAGGCGCTCGCCCGTCGTTGCGAACAGGCCGCCAACGGCCTTACTTGCGCTCGCCTACGCTCCGAAAAATGGTCTACAATTTACCCCCGTCGATAGCCATATCCGGCGCCCTGCTGACCCCATCGGATGTCCGGTTTGTGCGGTACCGACAGCTGACCGGGTGCGCAGACGCCGCCCGTCAACGGCCGGCGGCCTTGATCATGGTTCCGGCCACTTGGGCTCGCCGGGTGCGTAGTCAGGCCATCCTGGCCTGACACCGTCAGGGCTGGAAGCCCTGACTACGCATGCCGCTGGCCGGGATTACGATCAAGGCCCGGCCGGCGACCTGGGGCGGCGGAATACAATCCCCTCTCTAAAGAAGGCGGAGCCTGCAGCGAGCACCGCGCCAGGATCGGATGAGTTCAACAAACGTTTATTCGTTTGGCTGCGTCTTGCGCAAAGGGGGGAACCAAACCATCAACGTCATCGCCAAAATCATTAGGTTATCACGATTCCGGTTACGATGTCCGTGACCTTGGGTTTGCACGGAGACGCGTGGTGCCTATAATCCCTAAGGATAAAGCAACATCGATAAACTACTGGAGTATTCAATGCCGACTTACGATTACCGCTGCGACACCAACGGACGTGTGCTGGAAGTCAGCCACCGCATGAGTGAGCAGTTGAACACTTGGGGCGAACTGTGCGCGCGCGCCGGACAGGAGCCCGGCGACACCCCGGCGGAGGCCCCGGTCCATCGCCTGGCCACCGGCGGCAATATCATCTCCAGCACCAACCGCGGCAGCGGCACCGCCCCGCTGCCGGCCTGCGCCACCGGCAACTGCTGCCAGGGCGGCATGTGCGGACTGAACTGAGCGTCACCCGAACGGCGTGACGGCACGGCGGGTTGGACGCGCCCGCACGACACGTAAATAATTGAAAAAATGCGGCAGCCTAGGGACACAGGAGCGAACACAAGTGAATTCGCTGGTTAGGGTTCTCACCATCACCATCATGTTGGCCCCAGGTGTGGCCGCGGCAACCGGGGCGGCGGACGGGGCGGGCGCCGCCTCCGATCCACCCGCGGCACCGGACAACCGATCCGGGGTTACCCTCTACGGCGCCTATCTGATGCACTACCGGCTGCAAGAGAGCGATGCCGCGGCGGGCCATTTCAGCCCCGCCCTGCCGCTCGACGAGCGCTTGCTCACCGGCGCCATGCAATCGCTGGCGCGGGCCGCTTACAACCAGCAGCCCATCGACGCGGCCAACGGACCAACCCTCAAGCCGGTGCTCGGTACAGTGATCAAGCTGCAAGACCCGGAATATGAATATCGCTTCGTCTTGGACGGCTCACCGGCACGCGGCGTCAACACGATTCTGGTGCAGCGCAACGCGCTCCCGCCCCCGCCCCCGCCCCCGGAAGCCGATGCCGAACTGCTGAAAGAGCTGGAGAAACTCTAGCCGTTATCCGCATTCAAGCGCGAATTCCGGTTGAACGATCCGTCACGAGCCAGGGACTACTCTATGAGAAGCGAATTTATTCCGACGCTATGCGCAACCTCGTTGCTGGTTGGTTGCTGTATGGCACCGGTCGACCCCGGCGTTGCGCCGACAGCGCCGCCGGCCGAGGCCCCCGTCATCAACACCCCGCCGCCGTCCGCGGCCGAGGCCGCTCAACCGCTGTCGGCACCACCCCCGGCGGCGCTCAGCAGCCCCGCGCCGATCCCGACCGCTGCGGCCGCGGCGGCAGCCCCACCGGCGGCGGCGGCCGTCGCTCCGTTACCGGTCGGCGCCCTGCTGGCCGGCGGGTCGCAATACGCCTACGAGGACCTGGGGATCACGCTGACGGTCCCGGCCGGCTGGACCCAGCAACTGATGACCGGCGGTGTTATCGCCATGTTCTCAGAAGACTATCCCGCCAAAGGCAAACGTGAGCGGGGGGCGCTGATGCTCATATCCCCGCACAAGGGCACCTTGCCGACGGATGACAAGCAGCTCACGCAGGTCCTGAAAGACGGCTTGGATCCGGCTGCCACACTCGAAGCCGGGCCGATCCGCCTGCCGGTCGCCGACAAGCAGGCGGCCCAGATCGTCGTGCGGGCGAGCGACGCCGATGGCGTCAATTATCGGGCCTTGCACACCATCATGCAGAGGGGAGGAAAGGCCGTCTCGGTCAAGTCCTCGGCCTTCGATGACCTCACCCGGCGCAAGCCCGTGTTCGACGCGGTGATGGAGTCCATCACCTTCAGCGGCGCCGGCGCCTGACACGGCGAGGACTCGGTCCGACCGACCGCCGCGGCGCACGGATTGATAGCCTCGTACCTGATATCCAGACAGACCCTTAGTGTAGGGGCGGGTTTGAAACCCGCCCCTACATCCACTTAGGCGATTTCCGACAATTCTGATACCGGTCAGTGTAGGTGCGACTTCAGTCGCACCTGCGTCCGAGTCGGTGCGACTGAAGTCGCACCTACATGACGGAAATCGCCGTATCACTTGGTGTGGGTGCGGGTTTGAAACCCGCCCCCACATCCGGTTCTCAGGTCCGAAGGCGATAGTAGGACTCAGGCCTACCGCGCCATCGCCGACGACAACACGTAAGAACCACGTGTCGCCGGGACCAGCGGGCCGCGCCACGACACCTCGATCCCGCGCGTTGGTAAGCGCGGTTCTTCCAGCGCGGCCGGTGCCGCCTGACCCAGCGCATCGGCAGGCTGGACGGCATCCGGCGGCGATGACTCATCCCCGCCCGCCGGACTTGGCATGACGACCGCGGTCTCCCCTTCCGCCTCCTCCAATTGATCGGCGGGCAACTGCACGCCCACGCCCTCGACCGTATTGATTTCCTGCTCCCCGCGCAACAGGGACTCGTTGACATCTTCCGGCGCTTTCTCGCCCGTACGCTGACTCTGCCCTGACGCATCACGCGCCGCACTGCTCAACACCACCAGATTACCGCCGCTCATCCGCACCCGGAGCTGTCCCTCGCCGGGCTCACCCCCGGGTGTGAGCGAGTACAGTGCATAATCCGCCCGCTTGACAGCGGCATCGAGCGGGCGCCCATCGATCGAGTCCACATAGGCCTGGCCGTCGAAGGCCAGGTTGATTTCCGACGCGTTGCCGCTGAACAGTAAGGGATCGGTCGGACCCGCACCGATATCGCCGCCAAGCGCCTGGATGGTCGCCACATCGGCATAGATCGCAGAGGTTCGGTCGGCCCCGATCACGTCGCCATTGACGGCGGTGACGGTCACCGTTTTTCCCTCCAGGATCCCGAGCGTCACCGTATTGGCCGCCGCGTACTCGATGCTGCCGCCAACGTTGCGGGTACTGGTATCCGGCGCCATGGTGATGGCACCGCCCACGAAGGACTTGGTGATGGCCGCGGCGCCGGTGGTCAGTTGCAGCTGTCTCACCTGGGTTTCCAGCGCATCCTGGCTGCTCGCCACCGCGGCACCACCCTTGATGACCAACCGGTCGGCGACCAGATTGGCGGCGCCGCCGTTGGCATCCGTCAGCCCGCCGGTGGCAGTCAGCGTCACCTGGCGAGGCGTCTGCACCTGGTGCAGGGCCACTGTTCCGAAGTTGATCAAATTCAAATCCCCGGCGAGGACCGAACTCAGGAAGCTCAGATTGCCGGAATTCTCCAAGAAGGCTGAACCGACGTTGGTCAGGGCCAGATTGCCGACCCGCGTTACCAACCGCTGACCCGCCGCGCCGACGCTGGCGGCACCGATGATCCGCAACTCGCGGGCCGAGATGCTGCCCCCCGCCGTGAGGGGGCCGGTGGTTTCGATCTGCACCAGCCCCAGCGGGTGCGTGGAATCGACATTGGCGCCGAAATTGACCATCCCGGCTCCAGCCCGCAACGTCAGATTCTCGGCCGTGGCAGGGCCCTCGGCCGCGAGCGTGCCGCCCAGCGTGATCGTGCCCCCGGCGCTGCCGAGCAAGGTGTTCTCGGTGAAGATAACACGCGTACGGACGCCGCCCAGGCCGATCGCGTGCTTGCTGGTGAGGATGTTACCGGCCAAGCGGATGGTGCTCTGGCTGGTCGCGGTCAAGCCCCCGTGGAAAGTACTGGTGTCGCTCACCTGGTCACCCAGGGTCAGTGTACCGGCATTCTTGAATGTCACCTGATTGGTCACCTCGTTGGCAGAGCCAAGTAAGGCAAGGTTGTAAGGCCGTTCTGACGTGGTCAGGGTACTGACCTTGAGATTCCCGGCAATCGTCAGGGTGCCGACGTTGGGGGCAAGCTCACCAATATTCAGTTCGTCGGCCGTAATGTTGGCAAAGGTGACCTGATCCGCACTTTCGATCGTGACCAGACCGATCGGATTCGTCGCACCGATGTCGGCCTTGAAAACGATATCGGCGGTCCCCGCTGCCAAGCTCAGGCTCGTGTTCTCGACCGCTTCATTGACTGCGCCGCCCAGGATAATGCGGCCATTGCCGGCACCCGCCGTCGTATCCAGTCTGGAGTGATCCATCAAAACGATCGGCGAGTTCGCATCGCCTAATTCGATCACCTGGCCGCTCGTCTTCAGGGTGCCCGCCAAACGAATCTCAGTCGGGGCCGTCGCCGTGACGCCGCCACTGAAGGTGAAGCGGTCACCGCCGTCACCCAGGGTCAGGGTGCCGGTGTTGCGCAGGGTGGTCGCGGTGTCGACGCTGCCGCCGCCGAGCAGGGCCAGGTGGTAGCCCTGGGCCGCGGTGCTCAGCGTGGTCAGGTCCACCGCGCCATCAATGGTGATGGTGCCGGCGGTGTCCCGCAGGTCGAGGGTGTCCGCGGTGATCCCGGCAAAGGTCGCGCTCCCGCTGTTGATGAGCGTCAGCATCCCGATGTTGGTTTCGATGGTCTGGCTCGCGGTAACGCGTCCATCGGTACCAGCATCGAGTGTCAGGGTGCTGTTTGCGGCGCTACCGCTGACGCCCTCCAGCATGATGTCAGCGCCCGCCGCCGCGTTCGTGGTGGTCGCGAGGATGACGTCACCGGTCAAGCTCAGCGTATCGGCGAAGGTGATCACCCCGCCCTTGGTGGCAACGTTGGCGGCGAGATGGGTGTCGCCCCCGCCGTCCACGATCAAGGACTTGAGCGCAGTGCCTCCGCCCAGGGCAGCGCCGAGGGTGGTGAGGCCGCTGCCGGTCAGCGTGAGACCCTGATCACCCGCCGTGGTGGCGTCGACCTGCGCCAAGGTGATTGCACCGCTGCCGCTCTTGAGCACCGCATCCACGGTCAGGGTCAGGGTGTCGCCGATCGTGATCAGGCCGTCCTTGGTGGTGACGTTGCCCGCCAGCGTGGCGGTGCCTCCGCCGTCCACGGTGAGGGACTTGAGCGCAGTACCGCCGCCCAGGGCAGCGCCGAGGGTGGTGGGGCCGCTGCCGGTCAGCGTGAGACCCTGAGCACCCGCCGTGGTGGCGTCGACCTGCGCGAGGGTGATCGCACCGCTGCCGCTGCTGAGCACCGCATCCCCGGTCAGGGTCAAGGTGTCGCCGATGGCAATCAGGCCATCCTTGGTCGTGACGTTGCCCGCCAGCGTGGCGGTGCCGTCGCCGTCCAGGGTGAGCGACTTGAGCGCCGTAGTCCCGCCCACGATATCGCCGAGGGTGGAGAGTCCGCTGCCGGTCAGCGTGAGACCCTGCGCACCCGCCTTGGTGGCGTTCACCGTGCCCTTCAGCTCGATGCTGCCGGTACCGCTGTTGAGCACCACGTCCTGCGCCAGCGTCACCGCCTGGTTGAAGGTAATCGCCTTATTCGTGGTCTGAATGATGCCCGCGAGCGTGAGCGTACCGGTGGGATTGGCCGTCAGGCCGTCGGTGAAGGTCAGGGTCGTGCCCGCGGCGCCGAGGGTCAGGGTGCCGCCGTTGGCGATGGTTGTGACCTCATTAGTGGCCGAATCAACGGTACCGCCGCCAAGCAGCGCCAGGTTGTAGGCCTCGCTCTTAGTGGTCAGGGTGCCGAGATTCAGCGCGCCATTGACGGTGATCGTCGTGCCGTCGGTGGTGTCCGTGAGGACGAGTGTCGTCGCCGTGATCCCCTTAAAACTCGCCCCGCCGCTGTTGGTCAGGGTCAGGGTGTCGATGTTGCTGCCGATAGCCCCGCTCGCGGTGATGAAGCCGTCGGTGCCGGCATTGAGCGTCAGGGTGCTGTTCGCGGCGCTGCCGCTGACTCCCGCCAGGAGGGTGATGGCGCCGCCCTTCGGCGCGTCCTTGGTGGTGGTGTCGAGGGTGACGTTGCCGGTCAGGCTCAGCGCGTCATTGAACGTGATCGCGCCGCCCTGGGTGGTGACGTTGCCCGCCAGCGTGGCGCTGCCGTCCACGGTCAGCGACTTGAGTGCCTTGGTCCCGCCCAGCGCAGCGTCAAGAGTGGTTCCGCCATGCGTCAGCGTGAGACCCTGAGCACCCGCATCGGTGGCGTTCACCGTACCCTTCAGCTCGATGTTGCCGGTACCGCTGTCGAGCACCACGTCCTGCGTCAGCGTCAGCGCCTGGTTGAAGGTGATCGCCGCATCATTGGTCTGAATCGTGCCCGCGAGCGTGAGCTTGCCGGTGGGACTGGCTGTCAGGCCGACGGTGAAGATCAAGAAGTCCTTGCTCTCGTCGCCTAGGGCCAGGGTGCCGCCGTTTTCGATGGTGGTGGCTGTATCAACGGTACCGCCGCCAAGCAGCGCCAGGTTGTAGGCTTCGCTCGTAGTGGTCAGGGTGCCGAGTTTCAGCGCGCCATTGACGGTGATCGTAGTGGCGTCGGTGGTGTCCTGGAGGTCGAGTGTCCCCGCCGTGATCCCCTCAAAACTCGCCCCGCCGCTGTTGGTCAGGGTCAGCGTGCCGATGTTGCTGCCGATATCCCCGCTCGCGGTGACGAAGCCGGCGGTGCCGGCATTGAGCGTCAGGTCGTAGACCGTGGTGCTGCCGCTGACCCCCGCCAGGGTGATGGCGCCGTCCGCCGCCGCGCCCTTGGTGGTGTCGAGAGTGACGTTGCCGAGCAGTTTCAGGTTGTCCCCGAACGTGATGGCGCCGGTGGTGCTGACATTGAACCCGAGTTCCGTGGCACCGGCTCCGGCATCCGTGGTGAGGTACTCGAGCGCGATGGCGCCGACAACGCCGTCGAGGGTCGTGACACCAGTACCGCTGTTGAGGGTCAGGCCCTGCTTGCCGGCGTCCGTGGCATTGACCGCCGCCAGCGTGATGGCGCCGCCACCGCTGGCGAGCACCACGTCCTGCGCCAGCGTCAGCGTGTCCGCGAAGGTGATGGCGCCGGTGGTGCTGACATTGGACTTGAGTTCCGTGGCACCGGCTCCGGCATCCGTGATGAGGTGCTTGAGCGCGGTGGCGCCGACCACGCCGCCGAGGGTCGTAACACCCGCACCGCTGTTGAGGGTCAGGCCCTGCTTGCCAGCGTCCTTGGCATTGACCGCCGCCAGCGTGATGGCGCCGCCGCCGCTGGCGAGCACCACGTCCTGCGCCAGCGTCACCGCCTGGTTGAAGGTAATCGCCTTATTCGTGGTCTGAATGGTGCCCGCGAGCGTGAGCGCACCGGTGGGATTGGCTGTCAGGCCGTCGGTGAAGATCAAGACGTCAGTGCTCGCGTCGCCCAGGGCCAGGGTGCCGCCGTTGGCGATGGTTGTGACCGTATCAGTGGCCGAATCAACGGTACCGCCGCCCAGCAGCGCCAGGTTGTAACCCGCGGTCGTAGTGGTCAGTGTGCCGAGAGTCAGCGCGCCATTAGTGGCGATCGTCTCGTTGTCGGTGGTATCCGTGAGGACGAGTGTCTCCGCCGTGATCCCCTGAAAGGTCGCCCCGTTGCTGTTGGTCAACTTGAGCTCAGCCAGCGCCCCGCCGGCCTGGGTGCCGATACCCCCCGTCGCCTTGACGGCACCCGCCGTACCCGCGTTCAGGGTCAGAGTGCGATTGTTCGCCACCGCGTCGGCGGATACGGAGGCCAGATTGATCGCGGCACCGGTCGCGGCTCCTTTCGTGGTATCGAGGAGGACGTTGCCGAGCAGTTTCAGGTTGTCCCCGAACGTGATGGCGCCGGTGGTGCTGACATTGAACCCGAGTTCCGTGGCACCGGCTCCGGCATCCGTGGTGAGGTGCTTGAGCGCGGTGGTGCCGACCACGCCGCCGAGGGTCGTGACACCCGCACCGCTGTTGAGGGTCAGACCCTGCCCGCCGGCGGCCACGGCATTGACCGCCGCCAGCGTGATGGCGCCGCCGCTGCTCGTGAGCACCGCATCCACGGTCAGGGACAGAGCGTCGACAAACTTGATCTCACCACCGCCGCTGGTGGTCACGTTGCCCGCCAGCGTGGCGGTGCCGCCGCCGTCCACGGTCAGCGACTTGAGTGCCGTGGTCCCGCCCAGCGCAGCGCCAAGAATGGTGTCGCCATCCATCAGCGTGAGACCCTGCGCACCCGCCGTAGTGGCGTTCACCGTACCCTTCAGGTCGATGCTGCCGGTACCGCTGTTGAGCACCACGTCCTGCGCCAGCGTCAGCGCCTTGTTGAAGGTGATCGCCGCATCCGTGGTCTGGATCGTGCCCGCGAGCGTGAGCGCACCGGTGGGATTGGCTGTCAGGCCGTCGGTGAAGGTCAGGTTGTCCGTGCTCGCGTCGCCCAGGGTCAGGGTGCCGCCGTTTTCAATGGTTGTGACCGTATCAGTGGCCGAATCAACGGTACCGCCGCCCAGCAGCGCCAGGTTGTAACCCGCGGTGGTGGTGGTCAGGGTGCCGAGTTTCAGCGCGCCGTTTACAGTGATCGTCGTGGCGTCGGTGGTGTCCGTGAGGACGAGTGTCCCCGCCGTGATCCCCTTAAAACTCGCCCCGCCGCTGTTGGTCAGGGTCAGGGTGCCGATGTTGGTGCCGATATCCCCGCTCGCGGTGACGAAGCCGGCGGTGCCGGCATTGAGCGTCAGGTCGCGGGCCGTGGTGCTGCCGCTGACCCCCGCCAGGGTGATGGCGGCGCCCGCCGTCGCGGCGTTCGCGGTGGTGTCGAGGGTGACGTTGCCGGTCAGGCTCAGCGCGTCATTGAACGTGATCGCGCCGCCCTTGGTGGTGACGTTGCCCGTCAGCGTGGCGGTGCCGCCGCCGTCCACGGTCAGGAACTTGAGCGCCGTGGTCCCGCCCACGATATCGCCGAGGGTGGTGACATCGCTGCCGGTCAGGGTGAAACCCTGACCACCCGCCGTGGCGGCGTCAACCTTCGCCAAGGTGATCGCACCGGTGCCGCTCTTGAGTACCACATCCCCTTTCAGGGTCAGCGCGTTGGTGAAAGTAATATCACCCGTCGTGGTGGTGATATCGTTGGCCAGTGCGAGCACGCCTGACGCCGTGGTCAGCGTGACGTCGCCCGTCGCGGTGACCCCCGTGGTTTTGGTGGTTATCCCAGTGCCGGTCAGGGTACTCACCTCGGTCACCGTCAATCCGCCGACGACCCCGGTATGATCAATGAAGACACCGCCAGTCGTCGTCTTGGCCGCAACATTGACCGTCCCGTTGGTCTGGATCCCCGACACCGCGGTCCCGATGCCGGAACCGGCGATCAGTTGCAGTGCCCCGCTCGCACCCATCGTGATGTTGCCGCCCGCACCATTCACGATCGCCCCGGAACCATCTGAGGCGACACCATCGGCCCACAAGACCAGATGGCCGGTGCTCTTGGAAAAGTCGATGGCGGCGTTGATCTCGATATTGCGATGCGCTTGTAGCGTAAGGTTATTGGTGGTGATCTCGGGTACAGTGATGGCGTTGGCGACGATGATATCGCCATCCTGCTTGCTCGTTCCCCCAACCCCGGTCTTCACGAGCACGCTTGACTTTTTAAGCTGATCGGTCAGGGTGGTTACGTTGAGAACGGAGGCTCTCTGGGATCTCAGTAGGTCAGTGTCTTTATAAATTACATAATGTTATGACAGCCCTGAGGGTGTCAGAGAGTCGCATGGCGAGCCTCATCGACAAGCCCTAATCAAAGCCTTGGGGCTATTACTGCTCTGCCG
>NZ_CAIZIZ010000121.1 GCF_903933125.1 uncultured Lamprocystis sp.
AGGTCTCACCGGCGCTGTCGATCACCGGGCGACCGTCGCCGTCTCTGGCCTCAATGAATTGATCGGCATTCAGGGCGGCCTGAGCTCCCGCCGCAAGCTGCAGCAGCGCCGCGCCGCCGATCAGCAGCATGCGGCGCTTGCTGACGCGCGCCGGCGTCGCCGTGACGGACGCCCTGGCCGGGATTGTTCTTGATGCGGACTGCTTCATAACGATATTGTCCCTGTTACTTTGAGTACGGTTACCAGTCAGGTAACCCATTTTGGTGGCGTCGCCGCATGTGATGGCCGGCCGCAGGACTGGTGTTGAACTTGCCCCGATACGAGTATCTGACCGGATATCAGTTACTAAGGCGAAAACCCTTACGGCTGGCAGTCCAACAGATGACGGCATCGTTGCCTACGCATCCGATCGCGGTTTGCGTGCCGGCCGATCACTTCACGATTGCTAACGAAAAATTAGGCACTAAATGGGCCAATGTCAAGCCGGCGGGCCGAAGCAGGGCGGAAAGATCTCTATCGCGGTCACCATTGATCTCTTGGGCGCGGTGGGCCAGGGCCCGTAGGTTCTGAAGTCGCAGGCCAATCCAACAATGGAGAGCGATCTAGGCAGGCGCATTGCCGAAGCGAAAACACGTAATGTTTTTCTCACGCGCAGGACAAAACGACAACATTGGGAAAAAAAACGGCTAGTCGAAACGACAACACGAAGAGTGCTTTTATTGTAACTCTGTATGAATGAAGTTAACAGATCGCATGGGTTAGGCGTCAGCGTGCGTCACATGACGAACACCCAGGCGAGGTACCGCGTCTGAGTTCTGCTGATATTGTTATGGAAATGCTTGACGTCGGAGGGGCCGTGCGAGCATGACGGACGAGGTGGGCGCCGGCGGCCTTGACCATTATCCCGGCCACGCGGCATCGTAGGGTGGGCAAGCGCATCGTCGTCCACCAGCGGCGGAGCGGGATTCCGTGGACAGCGCTGACGCTTGCCCACGCTCCGGTCGGTGCGATGATCAAAGCCTAGGGGCCGGTCAACGGGGGTGGCGCAAGCGGCTGATACTGGGTTAACATCTTGTGCCTTCCGACTGGATAGCACCATTCTGACGGCGGCACTCGCTGTCAGGCGATGAGCCCCTACGGATACGCTTCGGAGCCGGTGACGTCGCTACGATTAATAAATCGGTGAATTAAATGCCAGAATTTGAATCCTTGCCGATCGTATTTTTGATCGGTGCCGGTAGATCGGGGACCACGTTACTCTATAAGACGATTTCACTCCATCGGGATGTCGCTTATTTGAGTAATTATCACAATAAGTATCGCGGCACGATACTGACATCCGGTATTGAGCGGGTTTTTCGGGGATACCCCGGCATCAAACTCAAGTCGTGGTTTAAAGATGACGGGACTGCGTACTTCAACCGCGCGCGCGAATTGTATATCAAAGCAATACCCCAGCCATCCGAGTGCGAGTCGGTCTACAGGCGCTGCGGCGCGCCGATTACACCGGCGGATCGTCAGGACGTGAGTGAGAAGTCACGGGAGTGCTTGCGGCGGACGTTCAGGGAGATCCTTCGTTATACCGGCGGCACGGTGTTGCTTTCCAAACGCACCGCGAATAATCGCAGGATCGGCTTTCTTCAATCGATTTTCCCGGAGGCGAAGTTCGTGCACCTGGTGAGGGACGGCCGCGGTGTCGCTTACTCATTGCTGCATGTGAATTGGTGGGCTGACCACATTCTCTTCTGGTCCGGCATGACCCCTTCGGAAATGCTTGCTCAGGGTCAGAATGCAATCGACTTGGCTGCTCGAAATTGGGTCGAGGAGATGGAATGTATCGAACAAGGCCTGGCGGGTGTCGATACGAGTAGGGTCTGCGAATTACGCTACGAGGATTTCCTGGCGCAGCCCTACGCGCAACTGAATAACCTACTGCGGTTTATGGGGGTCGAGCCCTCCGCCGATAGGCGCTATCGGGCGTGCGTTGACGCGCTGATGTTGAAGCCCGAGAAAGTGAAGTGGATGACCGCGTGGACGGACGAGCAGAAAGCGAAGGTGCTTTCGATACAGAAGGATACACTCGCGCGGACGGGATATCTTTGATGCCGAACAGTTGCGTCCCAGCTCCCTGACACAATCTCGCTCGTCTTTTCGCACGCCTTCCGCGTCGTGCCGACAGGAGCATAGCTGTGCTATGTCCAGTCGGCGTACCTTGAAGGCAGAGGAAAATCCATCGCGATCTGGTTTGGGAGTTTCCGGCAATCGCCTTAGCGAACACCACTTTCTTTCCACACGGCGGACACCGGGGTTCCCAACCCTTCGGGCGTCCGCCGCGCGGAACCCGTGCTTAGCGCCGAATCAACACTGCGGCGTCATAGGACGGCAGGGTGACCCGCGTGACGGCGGATCCGTCGTTTACCGCATCCTGACCGGTCCCGCGGATACGCTGGAAGGTGCCGCCGAGATCCACGGTTCTGGTTGTCGGGGTGGCATTGACAACGACAATCGCGTTGTCGAAGTCGCGCCGGAAAACACTGGCGTTCCCTTCAAACAAGTAGACTGAGTCAATCCAGACGTTGCTGCTTTCTTTGCCGACATTGAACTTCAGTTGGAAATTGCCGGTGCGCGATGCGGTGAAGGTCATCACCTGCCGACTCCATTTCGCCGGGATATGGTACTGCTGGGAGGCGGTGCCCATGACCACCTGGATGGAGCGTATCTTCTCAGCTTTCACGGCGAAAGCCAGGGTGTATTCAACTCCGGCCGTGAGTTGGACCGTTGGCCCGGTGGCGGTTGCATCGTAATAGGTCTCGGCGTAGTTCTGGTGCGTACCGATCGCCAGTGCGCCGGCGCCCTCGAGCCGGTTCGCCGCCGTGGTGTCTACCCTGACCGACACGTTGCTGCCTCGCCAGTTGCCCAGACCAGAGTCGAAAGTTCCGTCCGGCATCAGGTTGCGTGCCGGGGCGAAAGTCGCGTCATCATAGATACGGTAGCGCGGCCCCTGGGGAAATCCCATCCAGCCGCGGTGGCGTCGGATCAGCGCCTCGTTGTTTGGAGTGGAGGCGATCGCGCGGCCGTAGGTTGGCGAACCGGGTACGATGTCCACGGCATATTCGTCCCACCAGGGATCGCGTGTCGTCGTGTTGTTCTCCTGGCCGTAATAGCCGTCGTCCAGCAACGTCAGCCCGAAGCTGAAGCGGAAGGGCGCATTGCTGGTGCCGGGCGTGTTGTAAAACTGATAGATCCGGGTCGATACCCGGTTAATGATCTCCACGTAACGGGGGCCGACGTTGCCGTGGTGCATCTGGGCACTGTAGATCGACAGGCGGCCGTCGATTTCCCGATAGTCCGGCAACGCGGTCCCGATGTCACGCTGTGGCCATCCCTCAAAATCGCTTCCGTTCAATGAGGTGTAGCCGCGCGTCTCAATGACGCCCCCGACGATCAACGCGTTCGGGAGTCGTTCCCGTAAATTGGTGTAGAAGTCGTCGAGTCCCTCACCCCAGAAATTCTCGCCGGTCGGGGAGAAGCCATTGTCCTGCACCAAATCGTTATTGACATCCGGCTTCTTGTTATGGAAGGAGTCCTGAATGAAATGAAAATCCGCGTCGAACATGATGCCGTGGATCTTGGCTTTCGTCACCCCGCCATCTTTATCCTTGTTGTAGTTATTGGCCAGCCACTCGGCCATGATCACGTTCAGTTGCCGTCCACTGGAGTCCCGCGGACAGGTGGTGCTGTGATTGTAGGTCCAGATCTCGGCCTCCAAGGCGTCGCCATTGCCGATCACATGCTCTGCGACGATCGCGCCAACCGGATGGGCACGGGCAGTCGACTTCAGCCCACGGCTGCTCAGGGTCAGGGTGTTGGTGTCGGTATTCACGGCGGTGACCTTGGCGTGTTCCGCATTCTCGAAGGACCCCGCTCGTCCGTCGTAGATGACGACATAGCGACCGGGGTTGAAAAGGGTCGCGTCGATCACCTGTACGTTTGTCGTGTTAGCGGCAATGGCCCTGGACAGGGTCGTGCCGGCTGCGTAAAGCCAGTGACCGGCGAAGACGTTGCACCCGCTGGTGGCTGCTCCGGTCCCGCCGAAGGGCATGCCGCTGCCCGGTCCGCAGGGATCTTTTTCGGTATAGCCTTGGTAGCCGAAAGGTGAATGAATACGCAAACCTCTGGTGTCGGGGTTGACGGCTTGTATCGAGGCGAGCCAGTCGAAGCGGTGCGACTTGAGCGCGATCACGTCGTACTTGGAGAATTGCTCAGCCGAGCCGCTGACACGGATGGGGCCGGTGGCGATCCGCGGGAAGGGCCGGTCACCCAGGTCTGAGTCCGCGTTGCGCTCTATGCTGTCGCTGGTGTCCGCATCGTTGAGGTAGGCGTAGCCATTCGACACCGGGGGAGGAGTGTTGCCGCAGGCACCAAGGGTGGTGATGTCGACCGGAGTCTGCAATGTGGTGCGGTTCGGACCGGCGATCACCGCTCCACCCGCGGTCAGGCATCCTGTGGCACCTGAAGCCAGCGAGAAGTCGACTCCGTCCTCCCAATTCCGAGAGACGCCCAGCGTGTAGCCGACCCGACCCGGCACGGAGGTAGTGACCAGGTCGTTACCTTCCAGCATGACGCCCACAGCCGCCGTGAGCGGCCGTGAGGACACGATGCTTCCGGAATATTTGACCTCCGAGGAACTGATCCCGGCTGTCACTCGCAGGTGCCAGGCTCCGGTTTGGCAATTCTGCCAAAGGAATGTGCCACGATCGGTGGCGGGATTGTAGGCGGGGGCGCCGCAGGCCAAGGTCGCCGCCTCCACCTGGCAGACGAGTAGACCATGACCAATAAGAAGCGACCCAATGCCGAAGGCTGATTGCAGTCTGCGTCGGTGACTTTTCTTGTGAACGAGTGCAGTCTCGATAAACATGTTCGAAATACCCGGATTCGTGCGCCGCTAACGCGACGGAAAACCAATACTGGCAGCACGTCTTGGTGACGGCCAAATACTTGGTATTCGTCGATCGCCCCACGCGACACGACGTTGCGTCGTGCCTGCACCGGACAATCGGCGAATATGGCTAATATCCCTCTGTCCGGAATACTAACCTGATTTGCTGCTGGGCGGTAGGTTTTCGCCGACGAACGGTAGATCTATTTGTTACAGAATGGCCTGACCACGTTGACTATCGCAGGGATATTTTTTTGTAGACTTCAGTTATTTTTTTTGTTCACAGATCGTCCGCGCAACAAGGCCGCGACGATCTCTTTTTCCCGGTCGAGCAGCGGTGGTTTCACCAGCAACAGCAGACCATAAGTCACAGTGATGACCAAGGTCGTCAAGATGACGGACGTTGTGGTCTTCCACACCCACCAGCCGGCCACACCAGCGGTTGCCCCGTGTACAACGATCCAGGCGAAGAGTTTGAGGTTCACATCGTATCCATAGCCTTCCCGTCGGAGGCGCACGATCACGATCGTGTTGGCAACGACGGTGCCAAGGAAGTTGGCAATCACCAGACTCCAGACTCCAAGGATGGGGAGCAGTGGGAGCGCGATCAGCAGCGATGCCGACTGAATGACATTGGTCCAGAAAAAAATTGGGTTTTTCTCAAGAGCCTGCACCATCAACTCGACTAGGTTGCGGGTCCCTTCGGAGATCAGCACAATGAGGAACGCCATCAGCAGGTAAGCGGCGTTGCCGTATTTTCCGCCCGTTACCCAGTCCATGAGCGTCGGACCTTCCACTGCTAAGACGACTATCGGCAGGGTCAACAAGGTCACGTTGATGCGATAGACAAACTCGGAAAGTGCCGCAACCGCCCGGAAATCCCCCTCGGCGGCGAACCGCGCCATGGCGAGCGGCCGCACCATGCTCATCAGCATGCGGGTCGGCAGAAATCTGCGGACCAAATTCAACAGATTGTCCGCAACACCAAGCATAGCGACATCCGCCGTAGACAAAAAGTGCGCGGCGGCCAGCCGATTCGGGGCACTCCCGTAGAACAACGCGCTTTGACTGAGAAGGAATCCCCAGGCCCCGTATCTGAGAGCACGTGAACGATTGGCGCGCCACCACCCCGGATCGCCTACGCCGCGTTGTTTGTCACCTCGCCATTTGCGTAGCCATCCAATTAGCATGACTGTCAAGGATGTGGCCTCTCCGGCGGCCTCGGAGACGACCACGAGCGGTAGATCCAAGACTCCGAGAACCGCAAAACCCACCAGCAGCAGCGCCGCGACCGCACCGCCTAGCGCCAGGCTGTATTGGCTCTCTTTCTGCCATAAAAACGACTCGAGGCATTGCGAAAGCCACAGTGCGCTGAGTCGCAGGTAGCCGACGAGAAGATACCAGGGAAAAAGCCAAATCCAGTCCTCGAAATTGAATGTCCGGGCGATGGTTGGAGTGAGTGGTATGAGCGCGACAAACAGCAGGGAGACGACCAACGTACGGACCAGCATGCCGCCGAACAGCAAGCGATACGCGGCAAGGTTGTTGCCGGTGGCCCGCAATTCCGGTAAATAGCGGAACAGGACTTTTTGAATGCCGATCGCGGTAATGATGCCCACGATGGCAATCACAGCCTGAAAGGAGACGTAGGTCGCGTACTCATCCAGAGGCAGCACGCGCGCCAAGACGAAAAAAATGGTCAGGGATGACAGTATGCGAAAGGTCTTACCCAAGGCGAAATGGACCAGACTGCGGCGGATGACATTCCAGCCGTAATGCTTGCGATAATCTGATTGCACGAGTAGGCGCCTCTTGCGCGTTAACTGGCGGAGGATCTGAGCGGGTTGGGCCGGGATCCGTTGTGAATAGCGGGAGCGTTACTTGTGATGGGTGGAACCTGCACGCCGGCCTGCCGCTCCCAATAGGCGACGTAGCCGATGATGATCATCAGCAGTGTCTGATACGCGATGTCGAACACCAACACATTCTTGTGGGCAAGTGTGATAAGTATGATAACGGTGGCGGGACGAACCGCACGCAACACGGCAGCGCGCTCCGGTATGTCGGCGTACGCACGCTCAAGGCGACCGGCCGAACGATAAGTCGCCGCCAGCAGGCCCAGGATCAAAAGCAATCCGAGCAGGCCGGTCTCCCACAGCAGAGCCGTGACGGCCGTGTTACCGATATTCAGTTTGAGGTTGATGACCACCGGAATGCCGTCGGTCGTGGCGCTGGTGGTCTCGCGATAGGGCGTTTCGATCTCAGCCACGCGCGTGTAACCGATGCCGTGTCCGACCAGCGTGCCCGCGAGGTCGTTGAGTCCATGCCGCTCGATCCAGAACCGCAGGCCACCGAACCGCGACAGTTCATCGCCGACTTCTTCGTTTTCGATGTTGTATTCGTAAGTGAAGCGAATCAGGTCCGGAATGCTCTCCACGCGTGCTGTACTTGGAGCATGGAGGGCAAAGGATGTCATGAGGGCGATAAGTACCAGTGATACGGGAAGCAGCGCCAGCAGGAATCGCAGGGGGCGTTCTATCAAGTCCTTTCCAAATAACACCGCAAAGACCGCCAGTAGGTAGAATATGGAGACCTTCGCCTCGTTGACAAAGATGGGTAGGGTCAGCGGCGCGGAAAGCAGGAAGAGTCTAGTCGTTGAAATGACATTAAGTTGACGGGCGGCGATAACACCGGCGATGACCATCGCCAGAAAAGCATTCAGGACTGCGTTCGCCCCGCCACCTTGCATGCTGGCACCGAAACTCCCCGCCACGACATCGATTGGAACAATTCCGTTGCCAATGTGCACCCGAGCCGGAACGAGAAACAGATACTGGTGTAACACGAAAGGCAGTTGCAGGAAGGCGATCACGAGAAACACTCGCGGCAGCCGATCGATCACGTTGGCCGGCCAGGGGATGAAGGCCAGGGCGATCAACAGCCCCCAGACCTGAAAATAGCCTTTGAATCCAACCAGGAATCGACTCGGAAGAAACTCGGACAAGGCGCCGGCGAGAATGACGGCAGCGAAAAAGCCGAGTGCCCACCAGATCACGTTGGGGACCGGCCGCCAGCCGCGATTGGGGCCAAATCCCGGTGTCCCCCATATCGCGTACAAGGTGAGCAAGATGGCAATCGGCGGAAGTGCCCAGCGAACCATTTGCAACTGTGGCAGATACAGCCTGAACAGGCCGCTGATCACCAGTCCACCGAGGACGGCTCCCCACAGCAGCCACAGGGGGCGCGCGGCGAGAAAGAGTCCGAGCACCGCGGCCGCGGGTGCGATGGCAATCAAGGCGAGGCCCGGATCGCCTTGGGCAGCGAGCCAACCGATTGCTCCGGCAGCGGCCAGGCCCGCGGCGCCGATGCCAAGCCCGGTACCCAAGTCTCTGCCGACACGGCCGTAAACGCCCATGGTTATTCCCAGCGCAGTCGTCGCGCATCGGGGGAACCCGGACGAACCGGGCACCGAGCGCGGTGTACGAAATTAACGCCCGCTCCCGCGAGGACGTCGCGATCGGGGCGTCAGCCAATGCTAAACCGTGACCAGAGTGGGAAACGTAGTTTCTTGGAGACCGGTGCTTCCCAAAACTACGCATCTCGTCCTGGACGCGGTTTAGTATATCCCTGGCCGCAGCCCGACATAGCAAAAAACCGGCGGGCGGTCCAGGAATCGCATTTCCTGCACCACCAGCCGGTTTCAGTAGCGGCAGTTCTGGGCGTCCGCCGTGCGTCATGATCCAGTCCACCCCAAGCTCCAGCGGCTTGAGGTGGGTGGATCGACTGTGGTTACGGGATGGTGGAGCACGCGCCCAGGGTCGCCAGACTCACGGGGCTTGCAACCGTTGTTCGCAGCGCACCGACATAGATTGGTACGCCCGCGGGGGCGTCGACGGTGAAACAGGCATCCGCCGCGGCCGGGAGGGTGAAGTCAAAGCCATCCAAACCGGTCGGCGCCATCTTCAGCAGGAAGGAAACCCGCTTCGGGTCGGCTGTGAAGTTCAATACATCATCCGGCTCAATGCTGACCCCCGCCGGGCTGACCAAGTTCTGGTCGGCGATCATTGTCCCTTGGTAGGTTGCCGTGGCACCGCCCCCGGTCATCCGCCCACGCCACCGGCCGTTACTGCAATCTTTCCACAGGAACACGCCGCGTTCTGTCGTCTGGTCGTACGTCGGTTGGCCGCATGGAGAAGTCTCATTGTCGACGATCGTCGCTGTCGCAACGAGATTGCCCAGGACGCCGTTCGTCGGACTGCTCAACACCAGGTTGAAAGTCTCCGAACCCTCTGCGAGGGCATCGTCCACCAGCGGCACGTTCACGATCTTGCTGGTTTCGCCTGGTGCGAACGTGACGTTGCTCAGCGCCAATGTGCCGTAGTCGCTTGGTGCGGTTGCCGTGCCGTCAGCGGTCGCCACGTCCACACCTACGGTCGCGGTACTTGCCGGGGACAGGGTGAGCATGAAGGCCGCTACCCCGGTCGGGTCGTTCTCCGCGACGGTGACCGCAGCCACTGAGATGGTGGGCGGCAGCAACGAATCGCAGTTGCCTAAGGTGTCCAGGTTGAACGGCGTTGCGACCGGCATCTTGGATGGGCCGATGTAAACGGGAGTGCTCGCGGGTGCGTCAACGATAAAGCAGGCGGTCGCCGCCGTCGGGAAACTGAAGCCCATGCCGTCCTGTCCGGTGCCGCTGACGACCAACTGGTACGCGATCCGCGTCGGATCAGTCGTGGAATCCAGCACATCGTTGGCTTCGATACTGAAGCGGGTCACGCCGAGGAAATTCCCGTCGGTGAGCACTCGTCCCCGATAGGTCCTGGCGGTGGTTCCCCCGCCTGAGACGCGGGTTTGCCACACGCCGGTCGTGCAGTCTTTCCACATGAAAATGCCAGGTTCGGTTGCCGCGTTGTAGGTTGGCGCGCCGCAGGGCGAACCTTCGTCGTCGGTGATGGTGACCCTTGCCGAGGTATCGGCGACCAACGCATCGGCCGGGTTGGTGAGATTCAATGTAAAGAACTCGGAAATCTCCCGGTCCGGGTCGTTGCTGATCGGAACCTGCAGGGTTTGCGTGGTCTCGCCCGGCGCGAAGGTCACGGTGGTCAGCGGTAAAGCCGTGTAGTCGCTTGGGGCCGTCGCCGTGCCGTCGGCCGTTGCCACGTCCACGCTGACGTAGGACTCGCTCGCCTTCGACAAGTTGACCGTGAGGGTCGCCGCACCGCTCGGAGTGTCCTCTGCAACCGTGACGTCAGCCACCGAGATAAGGGTGCACGGACCCAGTGTCCGCGGGTCGAAGGGCGGGTAGACCGGAGTACGGTCATATCCAACGTACACGGGAACGCCGGACGGCGCGTCCAAGGTCAGGCAGGTCATGGCTGTCGCTGCCGGGATGAAGTCTAATCCGTCCTGCGCGGTGACGCCGACGTTGAGCGCATAGCTCACTTTCCTGGGGTCACTGGTGTAATCAAGAACATCAGTGGTCTCGATACTGAAACCCACTACGCCGCCAAGCGCCTGAGTCGACAGCACGCTGCCCTGATAATTGTTGATCCGGCTGCTTCCGAAGGTCCGCAGATGCCAGTTTTCCGTCGGGCAGTCCTGCCACAGGAAGATGCCCTCGTCGATGTTCGGGTCTAAGATGGGCGCCGCGCAGCTGGTTGGCACGGTGGACGGGGGCACCGTCTGGGGCAGGTTGACCTCCTCGACACCCCCGCCTTCAGTCAGGCGATACAGACGATCCGCGGCGAGCCCGGTATAGGTGTCAACCCGAACGCTTGGGCTGGGCCAGCGCACTTCGATGTCCACCGTCGTACTGGCGGCCAGGCCGAAATGAATCCGTTGGTGGTTCTGAGCCCAGCGATGATAGCCGCCGTTTTGCTCGCGCATCTGGGTCTTGCTGCTGGTCGTGGCGTACACGATGGCTCCGACCGCGTCGCGATTGGTGGTGGTTCCTACCAAGTCGAACTCGATCCAGTGGTTTCCGTTCCCCTGGTTCCTGAACATATAGTCAGCGCCGCCGGTGCTCGTTTCGACATCCGGAACAATCGCCAATCCGTTCGTTACGAAAAGGTCTAAGAAGCCGTCAACGTTATAGTCAGCGACGACAACGCCCTCTCCCAGCCCGACGCCGAGCCCGGTCGGACCCTCAGCACCGGTGTTTTGTACCAATTGAAAGGTGCCATTGCCCAGGTTGTCGTAATAGCGATCCGCGATGTTGGCGACCGCGTCACGACAAACAAGAAAAAGATCGACATCCCCATCGTTGTCGAAGTCTCCGGCAGCGCCGCTGACGCAGAGGATCGGCGTACCCAAGCCGGCCGCGGCGGCGCCGTCTCTGAAAGTACCGTCCTGATTGACATACAGGACGGGCGCCACCGGCAAATCGCCAGGCTGGCGACCGGTCACCTTTGAATCGGTAATGGGGGCAGTGCTGTTGATGTCCACATAGACATAATTCCAGCGTCCCCCAGGGGATACCTGCACTGACCAGGTCTTGGTCAGGGGCTCGAATCCGATGTAGATGCCTTTGTCGACGGCGGGGTCATGAGGTTGGATGCCGGCATTGGCAGGGTCTGTTGGGGAGAGCTGTGACACGATCGGCCCGCCGCCCGGCTGCGCTCCAAGGGCGTAGCCGGTCGCGCCGATGTGAACATCGAAAGGGTTACGCGCGTTCCAGGTGATCTGGAACGACAGGTCGCCGTCCGTGACGAAGCTGAATGCCTTCTCACGCGAGTTGTCCGTGATGATGTTGGCCTCGATGCGTTGGCTACCAGCACCGCTGATCAGTGCGCCGCTCGGGCGCTGAACCCCCCGGATCACGAGCAGGTCGGTCTGCAAGTCGCCGTTGAAATCCGCGACGACCGAGTCCGACGCCAAACTGGTCGGTGGCAGGATCGACGTCTTATCGGTGAAAGGCAGCGTCGTCATATCGTAGACTTTGTTCGGGAAGACATCCATCCCGGCACAAACGATCTCCAGCGCGCCATCACCGGTCAGGTCCGCCATCTGCACGTACTGATTGTTGGTGCACTGGTGACCCACGCTCGCATTCGAGCGGACCAGGGGCGATGCCGGTAATAGGCCGGGTTGCTGAATGAAAAACTGGGTCCGGCCAGCCCCGCTGGCGCCGCCATGCATGGCCATCACCCAGTCGAGGTGTCCGTCGTGAGTGAAGTCGGCCCACAGCGGCAGGCGGCCACCCCATGCGTACCCGGAGAGCCCGTATTCGACCATTTTATCCGATAGTATTTGGCCGTCGTTGACCAGGAACTGGGTCTTGTCGATCGCTCCGACCGACACGACGAGGTCCTGATCGCCATCATTGTCGAAATCGCTCCAGGCAGCGCCGTGCTGGTCAGCTTTCGGCAAGGTTCTCCAGATATCGACCTCATGCCAGCGATCTTCAAAACTGCCGTTGGCCAGGTTGATGTGGAGGCTGGGCCGGGCCCGATGGTGGTTGACGAAGAGGTCCGGCCAGCCGTCGCCGTTCTTGTCACCCCAGGATGCACCATAGGACTCCCCCTGGTACATGAGGTTCGTCTGCGCCGTCATGTCTTCAAACTGCACTTGGGCGGAAGCGGCCCCACCAAGGATCAGCAGGGAAAGCAGTGATGTCGCGGCGAGCATCGGGAACCGCGGGAGGTGTCCCGACATTGGAGCTTTCGGTATCATAAATTTTTTCTCTTCAACGACAATTGCGAAAATTCAGGTCCGATGTCCGTGAGGCGAAAGGTCCAGATCGCTGGGGGGACGGGTCGCTTACGGAGACCGGAGCGACCCGCGGCGGGACTTCGCTAAGCTTTGCGACTGGGTTGCTATCACGTTCGGTGCGGCCATCGCCACGCCAACAGCCTGGTTACGCTGGCGGATACGAAGCCGGCGGCCGTGCACTGAAACGCCGGCACGGGGCTGGGGATAATTTAATATAGGCAAAATATGGGCCAAAAGATGCTAGGCGAAGAACCGAGTGACGGGGACGCCGGCGACGCCCGTGCGGGCCTCAGAGCAACTGTAACTCTGTATCGCCAGTCAGGCAGTACGCTCGCGTCGTGTTCGCGACGCATCGGCATCGCGCAAGGCGTCAGCAGCAGTCGCTCACCTGCCGCGGCGCTGGTTTGTTGGTCCACTGGCGCTGGGCTTCGTTCCTGGCTTAACCGACGCGCGTTACGCAGCACTCCGAGCCTTCTGTGATGCACTATGATCGCACCCGTGGCTCTCGTCCGGAGTGCCGCGTTGTCCTCAAATTGCCTTGCGTTTTGGTACTGGAGTTCGATTATGCAACGATTTCCAAAAAGTCAGTCCTGGTGTTCGGTTGCATTCCTGGCTCTCGTGATGTACGCCGGAGTCGGTCTGGGGGATGACGACGCGGTGGACCCGGACGATCCGTTGGTTCAGCGCGGCCTTGTTTCGGTTAGTGCCTTCGGGGCTACGCCGAACGACAACACCGACGATACCGCGGCGATCCTCAAGGCTTTGGCGGCAGCGCGTGATGGCGGACTGGCAACCTATTTCCCGTCCGGCACTTTTTTGGTGTCGGACTCGCTCAAATGCTTTCAGCGTGCACGTGACAATGGTCGGCGACTCCAGATCGAGCGCCGTAAACCTTGCGTGCTTCTCGGTTCGGCCGTCGGTGATCGCTCAGTGCTGCGTTTGGTGCCAAGAGCCCCCGGCTTCGACGACGCAACGAACCCGAAGCCCGTGGTTTGGTTGTGGTCGCAATCTGACCGCGGACCCCTTGCGGGTAGCGAGAGCCCGCAAGACGGTGATCCAACCATTTCATTTAATCAGGTGATCAAGGGACTGGATATCGATCTGCGCGGCTCCGGACATGTTGGCGCTGTCGGTATCCGGCACGCCGGTTCCCAGGGATCGACCATCGAAGATGTCAGCGTCTTCGCGGACGGGGCCTTCGCCGGTCTTTACGACACCCCGGGGCAAGGTGGTGGCGTGTACGATTTTCGCGTCTATGGTGGTCGCTACGGTGTTTTCGCTACATCGGCGTCTCGCTATCCGCTCTTGGTGGGATGTCGGTTTATTCGGCAAGATCAGGCGGCGATCGAGTGGTCGGGACACGTCCTGTTCGCTTTAGTGGGTTTTGCAATCGAAAAGACATCGACTGGTCCCGCGATTACCGTGCAGCCGGGGGGGGCGATTTTCGGTCGGGGATTTGTGCTGGTTGACGGAACGATCGAGTCTGTCGGCCCGGTTGCCATCAATAACTCCGCAGGCAAGGCGCTAACCTTGTCGAACGTGTACTTCAGTCGCAGCGAAGCCAGTGTGCAAAGTGGTGATAAGCCGCCGCTACCGGTCGCGGGATCGGGGGCGCAGATGCTCGACTACACGTATACGGGCGTAGGCTATCTGTCACTGATCGAGGGCGAAACCAAGCCCGCCGGATTTGAGCGGGTACGCACCGCAGCGAGCGGGCCGCCTGAGGCCGATGCCTTGATTCGCCGTCATCTCTGGGACGCCGGTTTTCCTTCTTTTGACGACCCGGCGCTTGTGGATGTCCGCCGCTACGGTGCTCGACCGGATGATCAGGAGGATGATACCGACGCTATCCAGAAAGCCCTTGATAAAAATTCTAAAGTTTTAATTCCTAAGGGTGTTTTTCTCATCAGTCGGCCGCTTGTATTGGGGGCTACCAACGCCTTGGTCGGGGTCGCCAAGACCTATTCCGTCCTACGCGAGAATACGCGCTGGGATGGCGCTGCAGGTACTGCCCTGGTCACGACGGTCGCGGATGCCAAGGCCACTTCATCGCTGTCATTCGTCATGCTGGAAACACAATCCACTGGCCGTACAGCGCTGCACTGGCGTGCGGGCAAGGCGTCGATCGTACGTGATATCATGGTGGGTCCGGTTTCCGCTTTTTACGGGAAACGGATCAGCAATCCGGGACAGACCTTCCGGATTTCTGATTCGGGTGGCGGGCGTTGGTTCGCCGTTGCTGCCGAGTGGGGACATATACACGGTGCGACTTATGACCCTCGCTACTACCACCTTCTTGTCGAGGGTACGAACCAGCCGCTGGCATTCTACGGCCTGAATCTCGAGCGGGATGCCGTTTGGCCGCAGGCGATGATCCGCGACTCGGAAAATATCGACATATTCTATTTCAAGACCGAAGCGGACGAGTGGCAAGGCCGGGTACCGGCCGGGGTACTGCTGATGGAGCGCTCCCGAAAGATACGCCTGTTCGGAATGACCGGGAACGCTCATCCTCCCGGCTCGTCCCTGGTTACGGTGGACGGGGGGGATACGATCCAGCTTTCGCAGGTGGCCGGATTCAAGCTCAAGCATGACTTCGCGAATGTGGTGGAGATTCGATCCGGAGTCTCCCGACAAGTTGGCGGAGACACCCCGTTGGCGCTTTTCGAGCGTCAGTCAAACGGTGATGTACGGAAATGAAGGAGCACTTGCCAGCGACATGGATATAATATAGCCTATTGAAATTCCGGAGAAGCAGTTCGCACAAGCATTCCATTATTATTATTCTGCGATACGCAAATCGGTCGGGGCACTTACGACCGCAGTGCCCTGTTGTCAGGGCATTCGATGACCTAGATATCCCGATTCCCAACATATAGATACGGAGTCACCAGTTGTCAAACACGATGCTTGCTCGCAATTCCGGAGATGTCAACCGGGCTGACTTGACGGACGACGACGGCAACCCGCCGAAAACAGTGCCAACAGTTCGTATGCTTTACGTGGTCGGTGGCCCGGGTATGGCTGATCGGGTTGACGTATGTGACCTTTTCGCCGTGCGTCTCGCGCAAAAAGGATTTCAGATTCAGTGGGTTTTATATGATGCGCAGCCGGGGCCGAAATGGCGCAGCACCCGGTGGCACGGCGCCCCTGCGTTCGTCATCTATCAAAGTGGTCGGCGCGGGTTGGCCGGAAAAGTTCAGAACAAGTTGCGCAACCTGGTTGCCGATCTGCGGACCTTCCGGCTCGCCCTTACGGGTCGCTACGATATCGTGCAGGTGCGAGATGCATTCCTGGTTGCAGTGCTGGCGTTGCTGGCGACGCGATTGCGTGGCGGCAAATTTACTTACTGGGCGTCCTACCCGTTTGCTGAGTCTCGTGTCATCGATGCGCGGGAAGGGCGGGCGCGTATCCCGGCGCTAAGCCTCATTGGCGGGAAACTTTCGGCTTGGTTACAGTACAAGATTATCTTGCCGCATGCCGATCATATCTTTGTTCAGAGCCGACAGATGCTGGAGGATTTTCGGAAAGAGCAGGTGGCCGAGCAGTCGATGACGCCGGTTCCGATGGGGATCGGAGAGCATTTGCTCAATCATCCCCCATGTGAGGTGACACCCTACACTATTCTTTATCTTGGAACCTTGAATTCGGTCCGTCGGCTTGACACTTTGGTCGAGGCGCTCGCAATTGTGCGGCAGCAATTCCCCGAGAGTCGCTTGGTGTTTGTCGGGGAAGGTGAGTTTCCGGAGGATCGGCAATGCCTTGAACAGGCGATCAGCAAGTTTGGCCTTGCAGATGCCGTGGAGATTACCGGGTGGCTGCCGGCGGCCGAGGCGCATGATCGCGTATGTCGTGCCGCCGTGTGCGTCTCGCCCTATTATCCAATCCCGATTCTACTCTCGACGTCGCCGACGAAATTGATTGAATACATGGCGTTGCAGCGGCCTGTGGTGGCCAACAGACACCCGGAACAGTCCGAGATCATCGCTGAGAGTGGTGCGGGAATTTGCGTAGACTGGTCGGCTGAACAGTTTGCGGAGGCGATTTCAACCTTGTTCGCCGACCCGATTGCGGCTGAGGCAATGGGTCAGCGGGGGCGTGCCTATGTTCGAGACAAGCGGCTGTACTCAGGGATCGCTGAAGATGTCGCCGCAGAATATTTTCGGCTGCTTTCCGGCGACAAGGTGTAACTCTCGCGGGACAGCTGAAAGGGGGACGCAGGTCTCGCGTGCTTTCGGCGTGCGGCAGATAATGATACGTGGTTTTTTTCCCTGATTGTGCGATCGGAACAGGATGTTTGGCGCCCTCTGGATAGCGCCGCGGTGCTTGCTGGTGACTTTGGCGTGAAGATTGCTTAAAAAACTGTCGAGAACAGGCTGGAACAGCCCCCTCGCAATAACTCGGCAAGTCGTGTTCAGCCGGAGTGGCGCGTCTTGACGCCAACCGCTTTCGGCGACGAATGATGGAGATCCTTGTGGTGCAGGTTCCGAACGCTCAGGCGACTCTAATTGTGTTGGCGTTTCTTGCATCGCCGGGACTCTCGCTCGGTTGTAGCGACCCGGCGGTTCACCCCGAAATGGCCGAGTTCAACGCCTTGTTGGCGGCGCTTCCGCCGCAGTCTCCAGGTCCGGTGCAGGTGAAATACCGGATTGATGGAGATCGCCAGGTTGGCAATCCGCTGACAATCCGCATTGCATTCTGGCAAAAAGTACCTGCTAAAGGAACGTTTCTCTTAACGCCGAGTCAGGGAGTGGTGCTGGACGGGTCTCCGAACACTGGCGAAATTCCTTATCGGGCTTTCGTTGATGTGACTGTGCGGCCAGTGAAGAAGGGGTTTCATTATCTTAAGGTTGAGACGATGATTGATGTCGGTGGCGCCGAGTTGCGACGAACCGAACTGGTTGGTATTGCAATTGCGTTAGATGAGGTTGCAGTCGCTGAGAAGGGCGTTGCCGGCCGATTCGACTTTGCTGGTCCGAGGCTACGCCAAGTCCTGACTGAGACGCCGGAACGCAGCATTCCGTAACCGATGGCGAAAGAATGAGCGATGTTGCTTTTGAAATTTCGTCCCTTCGGTTTTACTGTATTGAGAACAAGGGTGTCATCAGCCGAACGATCGATTCGGTCCGTGGTCGACGAGAACATCATTGCCTGACTTCCGATTGTTGCTAGACATCGGCGTTCAAAGCGTCCGGAGATGTTGTCGCCAATCATGCGTCAGCCGTCATTACTCATCCTATACAGCATTTGCCGGTAGCCGGTTATCCTATGTGCAACACCCCTGGCCCACTCGCTTCAAACACCAGTGCCGATCGCCCCTCCAAGGCAGGGTTTGTGCCGGCCCTTTCCGCACCAATAATCTTTGTTACCGGTGCATCGCGCTCAGGGACGACGATGTTGGCGCGGATACTGGGTTCGCACAGCGGCATCTTGATGCTCAACGAAATGCACTATTTCGGTGCCGACTGGGATCCTTACGACGCTACGCGAGAGTTCTCAGAGCGGCGACTGGCGGACCTCGCGGGAGAACTGCTGGCTCGGCAAAATCACGGGTTGTGGCAGAATGGTCCTTCCGCCGATGAGTGCAATTGGGGGCAGCGTTTGGTAGCGGACTTACCCGAGCACGAGCGCGGGCCGGCGGAATTATTTGCGGCTGTCTTGAGTCGCCTTTCGGCGGATGCGGGAAAGACCTTTGCGTGCGAGCAGACGCCACGAAACATCTATTATGCCGCGCGTCTGTTGGAAATTTATCCCAATGCGCGCTTTGTGCATATTGTGCGCGATCCGCGGGCGGTCCTCGCCTCGCAAAAGAACCGCTGGCAGGTGAGGCGCCTCGGCGCCCCACATGTGCCGATCTCGGAGGTGTTGCGGATTCGCGTGAATTATCATCCATACACGATGACCAATCTGTGGGTGAAGGCCACCGATGAGGCGTTGCGTCTCGATGGCCATGCCCGTTTCAAGATGGTGCGTTTTGAAGATCTGGCGGCCGACGCAGAAGGAAGTATAAGGGATGTCTGTTCGTTTCTTAGTCTACAGTTTGAGCCGGGTATGCTCCAGATTCCGCATTGGGGTTCATCGAATGTCGTGAGCGATAGCAAGCAAAAGGGCGTGTCGGCGGAAGTCGTGGGCAAGTGGCGGGATAGCTTGTCACCCGGCGAGGTCAGGATCTGCGAAAAGACTGCCCGCAATCTGATGCAGAAGCTCGGCTATGCAACAGAGTCTCCCGATCGTGGCGGCACGTTGTCGTTGATCCCCAGTCTGTTGTCTTACCCTCTGCACTTGGTCGGTGTGGCAGCGTTCAATCCTGCTCGCGCCTGGATTCATGTCCGGGAGATGCTTCGGCGTGGTCGGACGACACAAGGTTCCTGAACCGGATATTTGCAGTCGTGGTTTGGTTTCTTGGGAAACCGGACCACGACGGCGGCCTGTCGCGCGCGTCACCAACTCGCCTCCGCAGTCATCCAGTGTGCACCGGGTGGGTCCGCATTTTTTTAGCGCAAGTGGGTCTGTCTTGCTTAGCGTTGGGGGCCAGCGGTGAATAGCGAAAAGCGAGTATGCTTTGCAATAGTCGCCGGACGGGTGCGCAGGTTCCGGTTGTGCCGGAGTTGACGGAGCGGCAGTCATAGGCTAGTCTGTTCAAGCTGGGATAAATCGACTGGCCTAAATCGCCAGTCGTGGTTGTGAAAGGCGATTGTGAGATGGTTGGCGAAGGGATAGATGGGGCTGGCCTTTGGGATGTATCCGGTCGCGTTGCGCAGCCCGCACAATCTTCAACAAAACCACATATCTTCAAACCTGACTGCGCGGCATTAGCCGAACGCAGGAGCTTCATAATGTTCGCGAAAAATGCTTTTTACTTTCTCGCGGGGCTCGGCTTCCTGGCGCTGGCGAAGGCCAAGCATACCGTTAAAGGGTACTCGTCGCCAAAACCATTCGATATGTCGCAGACGCAACGATGTATTGACTATGATATTAAGGTTGTAGATGAGTGGCTGTCGCATCTGCAACGTTATAGCGCAGACGAGAATCCCATTGTCGGAAAAAATGCGCTTGAATTAGGGCCGGGCTCCGACTTGGGAATCGGCATTTACCTGCTCTCGCTGGGATGCGCAAAGTATAACGCGTGCGACGTCAATGACCTCGTGAAGATCACTCCCGACATATTTTACGAAAAGCTTTTTGAGCATTTGGGGGCGCGCGGTGACGCGGCTAAGATCGATTTTCTGAGAGAGCAGCTAGCAAAAGCGAAGGCCGGTATTCCCGGTCAACTGAACTATGTTGTTCGTAAAGACTTCGATATTGTCGCGGCCTTCGGTAAGAACTCGATCGATCTGGTGTTCAGTCAAGCGGCTTTCGAGCATTTCGACGACGTTCATAAGACGGTGGAACAGCTCAGCGCGGTCTGCAAGCCAAATGCCGTCGTGGTGCTTGAGATCGATCTCAAGACACATTCTCGGTGGATACGCGACAACGATCCGAACAACATTTACCGCTATCCGAGTTGGCTGTATAACCTCTTCTGGTTTCGCGGTATCCCCAACCGGGTGCGGCCGTACCAGTATGTTGATGCGCTAAAGCGTTGTGGGTGGACAGATATCTCGCTGCGTCCTAGCGGTACCGTTAAGGATCCGGTGACCGCCTACTCAGGTCTGGCGAAGGTATTTTCCGACCACATGAATCAAATGGAAATGTTGACTATCACCTTGTGCGCAAGAAAATCTTAGCCGTATTATGCTGAACAGTTTCTTGATGACCAGGGCCAACTCCCTTCGTCGCACAAGGCGCTCCGCCGGAGTTGGCCGCTGATCGATGGACTAGGCTGTCAGTACGCGTTTTTGTGGACGAAACCGTGAATGAACGTCGCCAAAATGATCTGGATGTCGAGCCACAGCGACCAGTTTCTGATGTAATCCAGGTCGTAATCCACTCGCTTTCCCATTTTGTGAAGCGAATCGGTTTCACCGCGCCAGCCGTTGACTTGAGCCCATCCGGTGATGCCGGGTTTCACCTTGTGGCGGAGCATATAGCCGCCGATCAGGCCTCGGTAGTACTGATTGTGGGCGACGGCGTGAGGGCGTGGTCCGACGATCGACATTGAGCCTTGCACTACGTTGAAGAACTGGGGTAGCTCGTCTAATGACGTCCTGCGCAGGAAGCCTCCGAAGGGCGTCACTCTGAGATCTCCCTTGCACGCTTGTGTGACGGTACCATGATCCTCGCACACGCTCATGCTGCGAAACTTCCAGACCATGATCTCTTTGCCGTCGAGGCCGAAGCGGCGCTGCTTGAACAGCACCGGGCCGGGTCCGCTCATTTTGACACCGGCGGCGATGAATGCCATCGGCAACGCAAGGAGTAACACTGCGATGGTGCCGACTATCAGATCCTCAATACGTTTGACCATCGCATCGGGGCCATGGAACGGGCTTTCATAGACGCTCACCGCCTTGATGCCGTCCAAGTTCACGCACCGACGATGCAGCGCATCAATGCGACCAATGTCCGGCATGGACTGCAACGAACTCGTTGCCCCATCGATATTGCGGGAGCGCCGATCTTGCACCAGATATACCGAAGACGTGCTGTCTCCCAATCTCCGTATCAGCGACTCGATCTGTTGCTCGGCATGGTCCGGCGGCAAGGTAATGTAGACAACGTCTACATCGCCGCGACAGGCAAGTTCAACCATTCGATCAATGGATGCCGGAGCACTGGCGCCGGACGTTACGTGAGTGCCATCCGACGCCGCGTCGTCGAACAGGCCGACTATCCGAAATCCAAGCCAGTGGTTTTCGTTGGCCCACCGTGCGATATGCTGACCCAGGTCGCTATTTCCGGCAATCGCCAACCGTCGCGTGTTGTACCCATGCGCTCGCGCCCACCGCAGGGCGAAGCGGACACCGATCCGCGCGGCGACCAGCAGCACCGGAGTCCCGAACAGCCAGTAGAGGATGGTTTCCGGTGGGTAGCTGAGGGCATCGCGCTGCATGTAGAGTGCGACGAGGGATACCGCGGTGACGCCGAGCCACGATTCGGTGGTATCCCACACCTCAGTTGCCATCGACTCGGTACGCCAGGATCGGTAGAGGTTCTTAGCGCTGGCAAGGAAGTAGAATACCAGCACGCCAATCACGCCGGTCAGGGCCAGCGAGGACGACCATGGCAAGCCTGTCCACTCGCGGGCCAGGTAGAGGCTGGCCAGGATGATGAAGGCGTCCGCGACGCGGTGAACGATGGACAGAGTGCTTTGGTGGTATCGCAATCGTCCCCGGCTGGATTGCCGGACTAGGGCAGAATCGATGATGTTTGCAGTCGACATCGTGAGTTCCTCTATTCAAGTTCGGCCGACGGTTTCAAGTGCCGGTAGCTGCACTTCGCAGGAATCGGTAAGCCCTGTCCGGCGGTCGGACATCGCCGAGGACGGGCCAATTCTTATCATTGTTGCACGATCGAAAATCCGCTTTCTTGGCCGCCACGAGGGGCGGGTCACTCCCCTATTCGGAACTTCCTGTTGTACTCGGGCCAGATCCAGGTCTCGGGTCTAGCATAGGTTTACGAACGACAGATGCGAATCCTGTGCCACTCGATCCCCCGGATCTCGATCCCATGGTCAGCCACGAGAGCGCAATCGGAGCCCACGCGCACCAACCTAGAGCGTCTTGCCGTGCGACCTCTGGATGCGCTTAAACCGCCAACGCCTTCAATGCGGCCACCACGGCATTGCGGGCTGCGACGCGTACATCGCTCGCCGTCACATGGACCTGGGCCACTGGGGCTAAACCCCCGACTAACAGCTCGTCTCATGCCCGATCTCAGAAACGCGAAACCTGCATCGCAATTTGCGAAAACCGTCCTTAGCCCGTCGTTTCATTGCGGACAACTTCGGACCGAGGCTGGAACCTCCGCAGGACGATGTCAGTTGTCGCGTCTCGAGACTGAGTAGAAGTACCTTAGGAGAATTACTACGTGACATGCAAAAACGGTGCCAGCGATGGGTATCCTGCTCTTTGAACCCGCGCACGGTCACGGAGCCGATTCTCGCACTAAGATATGACGCTACAGAGTTGTGTAGTTGACTCATTGGCGTTACAACTATCGGCTGTTGGCAGGAGGGCTGAAGGGCTTGCAGGCGGCCTGGAGCCGGTGGAATCTGCGAAATCAGAGAGTGTTTGGTCCGTCCGCGGTGGGTCGAACAGGTGTCGGGTGGGCCTGGGGGTGAAGCGTCTACAGATGCGCCGGAGCCAACCCGCCAGGGCCGCAAATTTCCAGACCTGCTGTACACGAGTTCTCATCGTCTGACCTGCTGGACAGGTCGGAGCGGTGACCACAAAAACGCTTTATCGCGAGGGTATGCAATGATAGCCACGGAATCCCGAGCGCTTCTCTATCTCCGGCCGTCGGGTGCGGAGGATCCGTTTTCCGCTGATCTGAGTCTGCAGGGTTGGAGTGTCCATCCGGCCTCACATCCCGATGAGGCCCTTGAACTGATCAGTCAGCGTGACTTTCTCGTGGGCTTGGTCCACTGGGATGGGTCGCACGGCGACCAGCACGCCTTGGGCTCTGAACGAGAGCATGTGCTGCAGATGCTCGATGCGAACAGCCACATCAACTGGGTGGCATTGCTGGCCGATGCGGCGAGTACGTCGCGCCCCGTTTCACGGGTCATCACGACGCACTTCTACGATTACCACACATTGCCGCTGGATCCGGATCGGCTCCTGGTCACCTTGGGGCACGCCTACGGCATGGCCGAGATGGTGCGGTTTCACGCCGAGCCGAACGCATTTCATGCAATCCATCACGAGATTCTGGGACGCAGCCCGGCGATGCGTGCGCTGATCCAGAGCATTCAAAAGGTTGGGGCCATCGATCTGAATGTGCTGATTCGGGGCGAGAGTGGGACCGGTAAAGAATTGACCGCACGCGCCGTGCACAGCCTTTCGCACCGAAGCAATGGTCCGTTCGTTGCGGTGAACTGCGGGGCGCTTCCCAAAGATCTGATACAGGCGGAGCTGTTTGGACACGAGAAGGGGTCGTTTACCGGCGCTGACCGCCGTCGATTGGGGCGGATTGAATCGGCGCAACACGGGACGCTGTTCCTGGACGAGATCGGCGATCTGCCGATCGAGTTGCAGGTCAATCTACTGAGGTTCCTGCAAGAAAAAACGATTGACCGGATTGGTGGGGCCAGCGAGATCCCGGTCGATGTGCGGGTGATTGCTGCAACCAATGTCAATCTTGAGAAGGCCGTGGAGGAGGGACGCTTTCGTGAAGACCTGTATTACCGGCTGAATGTGTTGCATCTTGACATGCCGCCATTGCGCGAGCGCGGGGAGGATGTCGAGTTGCTGGCGGGACACTTTTTCCGGGAGTTCGCTAACAAGATCAACCCGAATCTCAAAGGGCTCAGTCAACAGTCGATCGATGCGATCAACGCCTACCCATGGCCCGGAAACGTTCGGGAAATGATCAACCGAATCCAGCGGGCGGTGGTGATGTGCGAGGGACGATTGATCAGTCCGCGTGATCTCGGCCTGGATCAGGACGCGCCGAACTGTTCTCTCATGACCTTGGCCGAAGCCCGGGCGAAGGCGGAAAAGGAGGCGATCGAGACCACGCTCAGTGCGGTGCGTAACAATGTGTCCAAGGCGGCGCGGCGTTTGGATATCTCGCGGGTGACTCTCTATCGACTGTTGGAGCAGCACGCGATCGACTGGCAGCGCGATCGAAATACGTAAGAATCTGCCGATGTGGAGGGGCGACTGAAGTCGCCCCTACAGTCGCCCCTATAGCCCCTGCGGATCTTGCAGGCATGCGCGGTCGGGGTGTTTGTTCCTGGGAATCACCTGAGGTCAATCAGCCTGGCGGCGCAGGAAGGCCGGGATATCGAGATAGTCGAGATCGTTATCGACCGCCTCGGCGGTGTTGCCGCCCGCGGTTGCCCCCTTGCGGTAGATTGCCGGACGCCGGTCCAACTCGGCGTAGTCCGGTCGGCTGTCGTCGCTATCCGCGGGCACCAGTCGCATGTGCGGCTCGTCGCCGCTCTGCCGCATGATGGAGATGCGGCGCGCGCCCAGGCCGGTGGCGACAACGGTGACGCGCAGTTCGTCATCCAGGTCATGGTCGATGACGGTGCCGAGGACGACGGTCGCATCGTCGTCGGCGAAGTCGCGAACGGTGTTGCCGACCTCGTCAAACTCACCCATGGTCAGACTTGCGCCGGCGGTGATGTTGACCAGAATGCCCTTGGCGCCCGCCAGATCGATGTCCTCCAGCAGGGGACAGCGGATGGCGGCCTCCGCGGCCTCCCGGGCCCGATGCTCGCCGCTGGCGGCGCCGGTCCCCATCATGGCGACGCCCATCTCGGACATGACGGTCTTCACATCGGCGAAGTCGACGTTGATGAGCCCGGGACGGGTAATCAACTCGGCGATACCGCGCGTGGCATTGAGCAGCACGTCGTTCGCCGATTTGAAGGCCCCCAGCAAGGTCATGTCCTTACCGAGCACCGCGAGCAGTTTCTCGTTCGGGATCGTGATCAGCGAGTCGACATGCTTAGCCAGATCGGTGATGCCGTCCTCGGCAATCCGCCGCCGCTTGCTGCCCTCGAACGGGAAGGGCTTGGTCACCACGGCGACGGTGAGGATGCCCAGTTCTTTGGCGACCTCGGCAACCACGGGGGCCGCCCCGGTGCCGGTGCCCCCGCCCATGCCGGCGGTGATGAAGACCATATCCGCACCCGCCAGGACCTCGGCGATGCGCTCACGATCCTCAAGCGCGGCTTGCTTGCCGACCTCCGGGTTGGCGCCGGCCCCCAGACCCTTGGTGATCCCCGAGCCCAGTTGCAGGATGGTCTTGACCTTCAGGCCCTTGAGTGCCTGGGCATCGGTGTTGGCGCAGATGAAGTCCACCCCCTCGATGGTGGACTCGACCATATGATTGACGGCGTTGCCCCCGCCCCCGCCGACGCCGATGACCTTAATCACCGCATTTTGGCTATGGGTATCCATCAGTTCGAACATCGTTGCATCTCCCCTAAGTGTTGAAGGTAACCGAAAAAACCTGAAACCCCGTTCGTTCCCGCCCATGGCGGGACCGCCCCCCCGACTCGGCACGGGCGCCCGCACCTCGTGCCACGGGGCCGCAGTTCGCGGCCCCTCAACTGATCGTTCCCGCATGTGTCAGCCGCCAGCATCAGTGCATCGCCGGTACCGCCCGCTCGCGTCCGACAGGGTGTATCCGCGTTCGTCAACCCGGTCGCAACGGCTGGCGGCTGGGCAGGGCTCACGGCTAGAAATTGCCCCGGAACCAACTGCCCATGCGCGACCAAACGCCCTTGATGCCCCCGCCGGCACTGAGGTCGGGACGCTTGGCGAAGCGGTTCTGGCGCGCATAGATCAGCAGACCGACGCTGGTGGCGAATACCGGGTTGCGCATCACCTCATCCATGCCGATGACGTACTGTGGTGTGCCCAGGCGGACGGGCATGTGAAAGACTTCCTCCGCCAGTTCGATCAGCCCCTGCATCTTGGCGCTGCCGCCGGTGAGCACGACGCCGCCGGCGACCAGGTCCTCAAAACCGCTGCGACGCAACTCATTGCGCAGCAGGGTGAGCAACTCCTCGTAACGTGGCTCCACCACCTCCGAGAGGGTCTGGCGCGAGAGCCGCCGCGGCGGGCGATCGCCGATACTCGGGACTTCGATGGTCTCACTGCCGGCAGCGAGTTGGGTCAGAGCACAGGCGTGCCGGATTTTGATCTGCTCCGCGTGCTGCGTGGGTGTACGCAACGCGACCGCGATGTCGTTGGTGACCTGATCGCCGGCGATCGGGATCACCGCCGTGTGACGGATGGCGCCATCGGTGAAAACGGCCATATCGGTGGTGCCGCCGCCGATGTCGACCAGGCACACCCCCAACTCCTTCTCATCCTCGCCGAGCACAGAATAGGAGGCGCTGAGTTGTTCCAGGACCAGATCGTCGACTTCCAGGCCGCAGCGGCGAATGCACTTCAGGATATTCTGGGCCGCGCTGACCGCACCGGTGACCATGTGCACCCGCGCCTCCAGGCGCACGCCGCACATGCCGATCGGTTCGCGGATGCCCTCCTGGTCATCGATGATGAATTCCTGGGGGAGGATGTGGAGCAGTTGCTGGTCGGCCGGGATGGCGACAGCCCGCGCGGAGTCGAGCACCCGATCCACATCCGCCTGGGTGACTTCACGATCCTTGATCGGCGTGGTGCCGTGAGAATTGAGGCTGCGGATATGGCTGCCGGCGATCCCCGCGTGGACCGAGTGGATCTCGCACCCGGCCATCAGTTCGGCCTCTTCCACCGCGCGCTGAATGGACGCGACGGTGGACTCGATGTCCACCACCACGCCTTTTTTCAGACCGCGGGACGGATGGGTCCCGACCCCGATGATCTCGATCTGGTCATCGTCTTTCAGTTCGCCGACCAGGGCGGCGATCTTGGAGGTGCCGATGTCCAGGCCCACCAGCAGGTTCCTGTCGTTACGTCGTGACATGCCGTTGTTAACCCCGTTTGCCTGTTCGCTCTTGCGGCGTCGCCCCCGGGCGTGCGGGACCCACCTGTGTTAATGCCGGCGACGCCGTCCGGGTCGCTGCCCGCGCGGCCGGCTGGGTCGGTGTCGATACTCTTGGTTTGGTTGTTGTTCCGGATCTTGGCTTGACCGCGCCTGCCTTTGGCTCGGCGGTCGGCGCGCGCGCCTTCGGCGCGGTCGGTGTCTGCGCCTTGGCACGTGCCGCCGGTTTCGGTTGAGACTTCGCCCGCTGTTGTCCCTTGGGCTGGACCCGCGCCTTCGCCTGCGACTTTTGCCGGCTCGGGGTCTTGGTCTGCACCGGTGTTTCCGTTGGCGTCTCCAGCGCCGCTTGGCGCGCCCATCGCACCGCGAATCCGTTGCTGTAGCGCAGGTCCACGACCTCCGCCCGGCCGGCCGCATCCAGTTGCGGTGCCGCGCCGATGAAGCGCGCAAGACGTTCTTCGATAGCGCTGTTGCCCAGTTCGAGGCGCGCTCTGGAGACCAGTCCGACGCGCCAGGCCCCGCGGGCGTCCACCGTCAGGGTGTCGATCAGGTGACCCGCCAACATCAGTTGGTCGCGCCACTGGAGGTAGCGCTGGACCAGTTCGGGGGCGCGCTGCTCGTCGCCTTCAAGCATCGGTAATCCGGCCGGGATCGTGCCGGTACTGGGCCGAAACACCACGCCATCAGCGGTGACCAGTCCGTCGCCTTTCCAGCGTGCAACCGGTTTGTGTTCGTTGACTCGTACTTGGAGCCGGTCGGGCCAGACCCGGCGGATGCTCGCTCCGCCCACCCAGGCCAGTTCCTCGGCGGCGCGTTTGAGATCCGCCAGATCGGCGGTCAGGAAGCCGCCATTCAGCCGCTTGACCAAGGTCTCACGTAATTGCTGCGACGAGTGATGGTGCAATTCGCCCTGCACCTCGATCATGCGCACCGGCAGCAGTCGTGGTTCCCAATAGCCGAAGGCCCAGACGCCGCCGGCCATGACCGCCAGCAGGAGGACGCCGGTCAGGGCGCGCAGCCGCGTCGGCCGGGTGGCCGGCGGCGTCGGTTCCTGGAGATTCGGGAGGATGGCGGCGACAGACTCAGACACGGTTCAGACTCGTCTCCAGAATGCGGATCACCAGCGATTCGAAGTCGATTCCCGCGGCGCGCGCGGCCATCGGCACCAGGCTGTGATCGGTCATCCCGGGCACCGTATTGATCTCCAGCAAGTAGGCGCGGCCCGCGTCGTCCACCATCAGGTCGACGCGACCCCAGCCGCTCGCGCCGACCGTATCGAAAGCATCCAGGGCCAATTGCCGCAACGCCTGTTCTTGCGCTGTCGGCAGTCCGCAAGGACAGTGGTAGCAGGTATTATCGGCCCGGTATTTGGCGTCGTAATCGTAGAAAGCGTGCGGTGTTTCCAACCGGATCAACGGCAGTGCCTCACGCCCGAGGATCGCACAGGTGTACTCGGCGCCCGCAATCCAGCGCTCCGCGAGCACCAGCGAGTCATAGGTCCGTGCCAGTTCCCAGGCCGCCGCCAGGGTCGCGGCGTCCGTCACCCGCGCCATGCCGATACTGGAGCCTTCGCGCGCGGGCTTGACCATCAGCGGGAAGCCGATGGCCGCGGCCGCCGCCAGGTCCGCATCCGTGCGCAGCAGGACCGATTCCGCCGTCGGGAGTCCGGCACCTGCCCAGGCGAGCTTGGTCCGGTATTTGTCCATCCCGAGCGCGGAGCCCAACACGCCGGAGCCGGTGTAGGGCAGCGCGATGGTCTCCAGAAAACCCTGGATCACCCCATCCTCACCGCCGCGTCCGTGCAGGATGATGAAGGCGCGGTCATAGTCCCCCGCGCGCAGTTGCTCCAGGACGGTGTCGTCCGGGTCGAGCGGATGCGCGTCCACCCCGCGGGCGCGCAGGGCGTTGAGCACCGCGTTCCCGCTGTTCAGAGAGATCTCACGCTCGGCGGCCCGGCCGCCCAGCAGGACGGCCACCTTGCCGAAAGGCTGCGGTTGCGCTGTCATCACAGTCCCCCCTCGATGCCGATCCGCTCCGGGCGCCGCGGGCGATCGACGAGCCCAGTGTCTTCGCGCGAGGCGTTGCCGGTGTTGTTCATTAGGAGTCCGGGCAGGCGGGCCGCCAGGCTGCCGATGTCACCGGCGCCCATCAGCAACACCAGGTCGCCGTCCTGAAGGAGATTGCCGAGCAGTGTCGGAACCTCGCTGAGGTCCTGCGCGAAGACCGGGTCGAGGACGCCGCGGGTGCGGATGGCGCGACTCAGTGAGCGGCCGTCGGCACCGGCGATCGGCGCCTCTCCGGCCGGATAGACGTCACCCAGGATCAACAGATCCGGCGTGGAAAGGATCTGCGCGAAATCATCGAACTGCTCCTGGGTGCGCGTATACCGGTGCGGCTGGAACACCAGTACCAGACGGCGGTCGGGCCAGCCCCCGCGCGCTGCGGCCAGGGTGGCGGCCACCTCGCGCGGGTGGTGACCATAGTCGTCCACCAGTGTCAGGCGGCGGCCCATGGCATCCCGCACCTCAGTCACGACGAAACGGCGGCCGACCCCCTGGAATCCGGCCAGCGCCCGGCCGATGGCGCCTTCGTCCACGCCCAGTTCCAGTGCCACGGCGATGGCCGCCAGAGCGTTCAGGACGTTGTGACGGCCGGGCAGGTTCAACTCCACGGGGAAGGGGGCCGCGAGGCTCGCGCTATGCACCTCAAAGTACATCCGCAACCCATCCTGCCGGATGTTTTCGGCACGCACATCCGCTTCGGGGCGGGTCCCGTAGGTCCGCACCGGGCGCGGCACCTGCGGCTCCAGTGCGCGCACCTCGTCATCGTCGATACACAACACCGCCAGTCCATAGAAGGGCAGGTGGTGCAGGAACTCCATGAAGGTATTACGTAACCGATTGAAGTCGTTGCCGTAGGTCACCATGTGGTCGGCATCGATGTTGGTGACGATCGACACCATGGGTTGGAGATACAAAAACGACGCGTCGCTCTCATCGGCCTCCGCCACCAGATATTTGCTGGTGCCGAGCTTGGCATTGGCCCCCGCGCTGTTGAGCCGGCCGCCGATCACGAAGGTGGGGTCGAGCCCGCCCTCGGCCAGGATGCTGGCCACCAGGCTGGTGGTCGTGGTCTTGCCGTGGGTGCCGGCCACGGCCACGCCGTAATAGAAACGCATCAGTTCGGCGAGCATCTCGGCGCGGCGCACCAGCGGGATGCGGCGCGCGCGCGCCGCGATGATCTCCGGGTTGGATTCATCAATGGCGCTGGACACCACCACCGCATCCGCGTGCGTGACCTGCTCGGCGCGATGGCCGATGAAGACCGCGATACCCAGACGGCGCAGGCGTGTGGTGGTCTCACTCTCGCGCTGATCCGAGCCCGTGACCTCGTAACCCAGGTTAGCCGTCAGTTCGGCGATTCCGCTCATTCCGGATCCGCCCACGCCGATGAAATGCAGGCGACGGACCCGGCCCATGTTGGCGGCAGTGTGGTGCAGATGACGGTTCATAAACGGGCGAACTCCAGGCAGGCGGCGGCGATCTGTTCCACAGCGGCCGGCGTGGCACGGGTGCGCGCCGCTTCGGCCATCGTGAGCAGCCGCGAGCGGTCGGCGAGTAATGTCTCAAGGGTCATGGCGAGTCCGGCCGGGTCGAGGTCGCGCTGGATAATCAGGAGGGCCGCGCCGACCTCGGTCAGATAATGGGCGTTGCTGACTTGATGGTCGTCGACTGCATGGGGGTAGGGCACCAGGATCGCGCCCAACCCCGCCGCCGCCAGCTCCGAGACCGTCAGCGCCCCGGCGCGGCACACCACCAGATCGGCCCAGGCGTAGGCCTGCGCCATGTCGTTGATAAAGGCGGTGACCTCTGCCGCAACTCCCGCCTGGCGATAGGCGGCTTGAGCCGCCTCCAGGGTCCGCTCACCGGCCTGATGCCGCACCATTGGGCGGCTCGCCTCCGGCAGCCGGGCCAGCGCCAGCGGCAGGATCTCGTTGAGCACCTGGGCGCCCAGCGAGCCGCCCACCACCAGCACATGTGCCGGGCCGGTGCGGCCGGCGAAGCGCTCACGCGGCGGCGGCAGCGCGGCGATCACGGGGCGCACCGGATTGCCGGTCGCGATGGCGTTGCGGGCCTGGGGGAAGCTGCCGGGGAAGGCTTCGAACACCCGGCTGGCGATGCGGGCCAGCCACTGGTTGGTCAGGCCCGGAATCGCGTTTTGTTCATGGATCACCAGGGGTATCCCCAGCACGCGGGCGGCCAATCCGCCGGGTCCGGAAACGAATCCGCCCATTCCAAGGATGACCGCGGGGCGGCGGCGGCGCAGGATGGTCCAGGCCTGTCGCAGTGCGCCGAGCAATTTGAACGGACCGCTCAGGACCGCCCCGAGCCCTTTCCCGCGCAGGCCGGCGATCTCCACCCACTCCAGGTCGAACCCATGGTCGGGGACCAGGCGCGACTCCATCCCGCGGCGCGTGCCGATCCAAAAGACCTCCGCGCCGCTGGCGCGCAGTGCCTCGGCGACCGCCAGGGCCGGGAAAACGTGGCCGCCGGTGCCCCCGGCCATGACGCCTATGCGCGGAGCCATGGCATCCCCCGCGGCAGCGTGGTCTCCGACGCCTCCTGGCGGACGGTCGCGTCGATGCGCAGCAGGATCGCGATGGCTACACAGGCTACGATGAGACTGTTGCTGCCATAGCTCAAAAAGGGCAGCGTCAGCCCCTTGGTCGGCAGCATGCCGGAGTTGACCCCGATGTTCACGAAGGCTTGGAGGCCGAGCCACAAGCCGATGCCCTGCGCCGTGTAACCCGCGAACCGCTGACCCACGGCCTCCGCGCGGGCGCCGATACTGAAAGCGCGCCAGGAGATGAAGGCAAAGGCACCGATGATGGTCAGCATCCCGACCAGACCCAGTTCCTCCGCGATCACCGAGGCCAGAAAGTCGGTGTGTGCCTCGGGCAGGAAATATTGCTTCTGGATACCGTTGCCGAGCCCGACACCCAGCCACTCCCCCCGTCCAAAGCCGATCAGCGCCTGACTGAGCTGGTAGCCCGAGGCGAAGGGGTCTTCCCAGGGGTTGAGGAAGGACAGGATGCGGCGCATCCGGTACTCGGAAGTCAGGACCAGGAAGGCGAGCCCGGTGATGACCGTACCGAACAGCACGGCGAAGGGCATGACGCTGACCCCGCCGAGAAACAGCATCCCCATGACCGTCGCCAGCATCACGGCCGTGGTGCCGAAGTCCGGTTGTTTCAAAATCAGGGCGGCGGCGATCCCGATCAAAATCATCGGACGGATGAAGCCGGCCAGTTCGGTGGTGACCGACTGCGCGTGGCGCACCAGATAGCCGGCGATGTAAAGCACCGCGAACAGCTTGACGAATTCGGAAGGTTGCAGGTTCAACGGACCCAGCGGGATCCACCGGTTGGCCCCATTGACACTATGGCCCACCCCGGGGAGCAGGAGCAGGATCAGTGAAGCGACCCCGAGCAGGAACAGCCAGACCCCGGAGCGTTCCCACCAACTGACCGGGACGGTGAAGGCGAGGACCGCCGCGCTCAGGGCCAGTCCCAGGGCGATGGCCTGACGGACCACGAAAAAGAAGGGGTCTTTGCAGCAGGTGTCGCCGACGGTCATCGAGGCCGATGCCACCATGATGAACCCGAACGACAGGAGTCCCAGCACGACCACCAGCAGCGGGAAGTCGAACGCCGCCGGGCGCTCGCGCCGCCGCCTGCCGGCAACGCCCCAGCGCTTGGTCTGACGGGTGGCCGCGGTCATCGCGCCAACCGCCGCACCGCGTCGGCGAAGACCCGACCGCGATGCTCATAGTTGTCGAACATGTCGAAGCTGGCGCAGGCGGGTGAGAGCAGGACGGCATCACCGGGTTGCGCCAGGCCGGCGGCCTGGCGGACGGCGTCCGCCATGTCCGTCGCCTGGACCAGCGGCGCCAGGCCGTTGATCACCTGCCTGATCAGCGGGGCGTCGCGTCCGATCAACACCACGGCGCGGGCGGCGCGGGCGACCGCCGGCGCCAGCGGCGCAAAGTCCGCGCCCTTGCCGTCGCCGCCCGCGATCAACACGACCCGGCGGTGACTGCCCGGCGTCACCAGTCCATCCAGCGCGGCCACCGTGGCGCCGGGGTTGGTCCCCTTGGAGTCGTCAACCCAGCGCACCCCGGCGTGGGTGCAGACCAACTGACTGCGATGGGCCAGTCCGGCGAAGGTCCGCAGGACCTCCAGGCAGGGTGCGAGCGGCAGGTCGCAGGCCTCGGCCAGGGCCAGCGCGGCCAGGGCATTGGCCAGGTTGTGCCGGCCCGTGATCAGGACCTCATCCGCGCGCAGCAGACGCGCGTCGCCCCGGCACAGCCAGTGCGCGCCGTCGACCTCGCACAACCCGTAGTCACCGGCGGTCGGCGTGCCCAGGGTGAAACCGAGTTCGCGCGCGCTGGTGCGCGCCATTGCCACGACCCGCGGGTCATCCCGATTGACGACCGCCACCAGGGCGCGGTCATAGATACGCGCCTTGGCCGCCGCGTAGGCGGCGAAATCCGGATAGCGATCCAGATGATCGGCCGAGAGATTGAGCACCACGGCCGCCTGGGCGCAGAGTCCGTGCGTGGTCTCGAGCTGGAAGCTCGACAACTCCAGCACATAGAGCTCCGCCGTGTCGTCCTGCAGGTCCAGGACCGGTTCGCCGAGATTGCCGCCGACCGGCGCGCGCCGCCCGGCGCGCTGCGCCATCAGCCCCAGGAGTGTCGTGACCGTGCTCTTGCCGTTGGAGCCGGTGATGGCGCAGATCGGTGCCTGGGCCGTCCGGACGAACAGCTCCACGTCGCCGATCACCGGTACCCCGCGGGCCAGTGCCTGCTGGATCAGCGGTTCGGCGACCGGGACGCCGGGGCTCACCACCAGTTGCTCGGCGGCGGCGAAGGCCGCCGGGTCAAAGCCGCCGACGAAGACCGCCACCTCGGGGAATGCTTCGCGGATTTCGGCGAGTCCGGGCGGGTTGGGTCGGGTGTCGGTCACCGCCACCCACAGGCCCCGGGCACGCAGGAAGCGGACGCAGGAGACGCCGGTTTTGCCCAGACCGACCACCAGCGTCTTTCCCGCGGGAAGTGGCGCGTGCTTCATCAGCGGATCTTCAGGCTGGCGAGCCCGACCAGGACCAGCACCACGGTCACGATCCAGAAACGGACGATGACGCGCGGCTCGGGCCAGCCCTGAAGCTCGAAATGGTGGTGCAAGGGGGCCATACGGAAGATGCGCCGGCCGGTCAGCTTGAACGACAGCACCTGCAACATCACGGAGACGGTCTCCGCGACGAAGATACCGCCCATGATGAACAGCACCAACTCCTGGCGCACCGCGACCGCCACCACACCCAAGGCCGCGCCCAGGGCCAGCGCGCCGACGTCGCCCATGAAGACCTGGGCCGGATACGCATTGAACCAGAGGAAGCCGAGCCCGGCGCCGACCAGTGCGCCACAGAAGATAAACAGTTCGCCGACCTCTTTGATATGGGGAATGCGCAGGTAGTTGGCGATCTCGAAGTGCCCGGCGGCATAGACGAAGATCGCGAGTGCCCCGGCCACCAGGACGGTCGGCATGGTGGCGAGCCCGTCGAGGCCGTCGGTCAGGTTCACCGCGTTGCTGGACCCGACAATGACAAAATAGGCCAGCAGAATGAACCAGGGGCCGAGCTGGAGCGACACGTTCTTCAGATAGGGAATGAGCAGCGCGGTCTCCGCGGGGGTGACCGCCGTGACATAGAGTGCGACCGCCGCGATCAGGCCGAAGACGGTCTGCCACAGATACTTCCAGCGCGCGGCCAGGCCGCGCGGGTTCTTGAGAACCAGTTTCTTGTAATCGTCGACGAGGCCGACGGCACCGAAGGCCAGGGTGGTCAGCAACACGATCCAGACGTAGCGGTTATGCAGGTCCGCCCACAGCAGGGTGCTGACCCCCACCGCCACCAGAATCAGTGCACCGCCCATGGTCGGCGTGCCGGACTTGGCCAGATGACTCTGGGGCCCGTCGTCGCGGACCGTCTGGCCGATCTTGTAGGCGCGCAGGCGCCGGATCATGGGCCGGCCGACCATCAGCGAGATCGCCAGGGCGGTCAGGGTGCCCAGGATCCCGCGCAGGGTCAGGTAGCGGAAGACCGCGAATCCGCTTTCATAACGCGTCAGCCATTCAGTCAGAAAAAGCAGCACTCTAGACCTCTTTATGCGCCGCAGAGGGCGGTGACGATCCGTTCCATGCGCGCGGTACGGGAACCCTTGACCAGGATCAGGTCATCAGGACGCACTACGGTTTGCAGATGGGCGATCAGCGCGCCCTGATCAGTAAAATGCCGCGCGCCCGGACCGAAGGCGGCGCTCGCCGCGGCGCTCTCGGTGCCGACCGAGACCAGGCGCTCGACCCCGGCGGCCAGGGCCGCGGTGCCGATCTCGCGGTGCAGCTCCAGCGATTGCGGTCCCAACTCGCCCAGATCGCCCAACACCAGCCAGCGACGCCCGGGCAGGCTCATCAGCACCGCGATGGCGGCGCTCAGCGAATCCGGGTTGGCGTTATAGGTATCATCAATAACTCTGACCCCGTTGCCGAGACGCGGACACAGGCGTCCCGCGACCGGGGTCAACGCGAGCAGGCCGGCCCGCACGGCCGCGAATCCCACTCCCATGGCCAGGGCCGCGGCCGTTGCGGCCAGCGCGTTCAACACGTTGTGGACGCCGGTCAGGCGTAACTCAAGCGGGTACTCGGCGCCGTCCTGGACCGCCACGAAGCTGGTCCGGAATCCATCCGCATCCCAGCGTACCTGGACCGACGCGCGCGCTGCACTGAGGTCAGCCGGTGCGTCCAGGGCGAAGGTGCGCAGGGTGCGGCCGGCCGCCAGATCCCGCCAGAGGGGGGTGTAGGGCGAGTCTCCGGGGACCACGAAGACCCCGTCATCGGCCAGTCCACCGGCAATCTCGCCCTTGGCGCGGGCCACTCCGGCCACGCTGCCGAAGCCTTCCAGATGGGCGCGTCCGGCGTTGGTGATCAGTGCCACGTCCGGCCGGCCGATGGCGGTCATATAGGCGATCTCGCCCGCGTGGTTGGCGCCCATCTCCAGCACCAGATACGCCTCGTCGCGGGCAGCCAGCAGAGTCAGCGGCATCCCGATGTCGTTGTTCAGGTTGCCCTGGGTGGCGCGGGTCGGGCCGGCCTGGGACAGCATGGCCGCGAGCATCTCCTTGACCGTGGTCTTGCCGTTGCTGCCGGTGACCGCGGCCACCCGGCCCGGGAAGCGGTCGCGCCAGGCCGCGGCGAGCCGTCCGAGACCGGCGCGCGTGTCGTCCACGATCCACTGGGGCAGGTCGAGCGCCAGCGGGTGATCGACCATGGCCGCGGCGGCGCCCTGGTCGCGCGCGGCCGCCACGTAGGCGTGACCATCGAAGCGCTCGCCGCGCAAGGCCACGAACAGTTGCCCGGTGCAGTCGCGGCGACTGTCGGTCCCGACGCTGCTGAAGGCGGCGTCGGCCCCCGGGGTTGCCCCCCCGGCGTGTGCGGCGGCCTGCGTCAGCGTCCACATCGACGCGGTCGTCATGGGTCAGCCCGGCCGCCGGCCAGGAGCATGGATGGCGTGGGGTCATCCGGGGGCACGTTGAAGAGTCGCAGGGCCCCTTCCATGACCTTCGCGAAGATCGGGGCCGCCACCACGCCGCCGTAGTAGGCGCCGCCGTGCGGTTCGTCGATCATGACCACCATCACCAGGCGTGGATTTCCGGCGGGGGCCATCCCGGCGAAGACCGCCTGGTAACGGCCGGCGGCATAGCCGCGACTGCCGGACGCCTTCTTGGCGGTGCCCGTCTTGCCGGCGACCCGATAGCCCGGGACGCTGGCGCGCTTGGCCGTGCCCTTGTCCGACACCACGGTCTCCATCATCACCCGCACCGCACGTGCCGTCTTGGCGCTCAGTACGCGCGTTCCTTCGGGTGCGTGATCGCGCCGGATCAGGGTGATCGGGCGCTTGACGCCATCGGCGGCCAGCACCGCGTAGGCTTGGGCCAACTGGACGGCGGTGACCGACACGCTGTAGCCGAAGGCCATGGTGGCATGATCGAACGGCCGCCAACGGGTGTGGTGACGCAGGACGCCGCGGGTTTCGGCCGGGAACTCGACCCCGGTCGGGTGTCCGAACCCCAGTTGGTCATAGGCTTTCCAGAGCGAAGCGTAATCCATCATCTGGGCGAGCTTGACCACGCCGACGTTGCTCGACTTGGTGATGATTCCGGTCACGTCCAGAGTGCCGTAGCTGTGCACGTCGCGCACGATGCCGCCGGCGACGGCATAGGTGCCGCCAGCCGTGTTGACCCGGGTGGTCGGAGTCACCAGGCCGCGCTCCAGTACCGCTGCGACCACCAGCGGCTTGACCGTGGAACCCGGCTCCATGACGTCGGTCAGGGCGCGGTTACGGCGTCGTTCGGCGTCGCGCCCGCTCAACGCATTGGGGTTATAACCAGGCTGGTTGACCATCGCCAGCACTTCGCCCGTGGTCACATCCAGCACCACCGCGGTGCCGCCGACCGCCTTGTTCTCGGCCACCGCGGCCTTGAGTTCGCGGTAGGCGAGGAATTGCAGCCGCCGGTCCAGGCTCAAGACCAAGTCCTTGCCGGGGCGGGGCGGGCGGATCTGCTCGACCTCCTGCACGATGCGCTGCCGTCCGTCCTGAATCACCCGCCGCAGACCGGGTTCGGCGCGCAGCAAGCTGTCATAGACGGATTCCATCCCCTCCTGGCCGCGGTCTTCCACATCCGTGAAGCCGAGAACGTGACCGAAGACCTCCACGCCGGGGTAGAAGCGCCGGTATTCGGTTTCGAAGTCCACACCGTCGATGCCGCGGCGTTTGATCAGTTCGCGCAGCGCGCCGGTTTCCTCAAGGCTGACCCTTCGCTTCAGATAGATAAAGCCACGCTTGGCGTTCGCTTGCACGCGCTCGCGCAGTTCAGCCGGCTTGAGCCCCAGGCACCGGGCGAGTTCGGGAAGGACCTCGAGTTGGGTCACGAGTTTGCGCGGATCGGCCCAAATGGTCTCGACCGGGGTGCTGGCGGCCAGCGGCTCCCCGTTGCGGTCCAGGATCATGCCGCGGCGGGCCGGGATCTCACCCACGCGCAGGTAGCGCCGCTCACCCTCGCCGCGCAGGAACTCGGTTTCCACCACCTGACGGTAGAACACCGCGGACGCGACCATGACGAAGGCGAACGCCAGGCCGCCCAGCAGGACGCGGCGACGCACCCGGGGGTTGGGCGTGACCGGGTCGCGCGTGCTTCGACCGCCGTGTTTGATCCGCCGTTTAGGGAGCGCCATGGCCTGCCTCTTCAATCAGCATTACGTCATCGACGCGGGGTAGATACATGCCCAGTTGATCGCGCGCCTTGCGTTCCACCCGGACGTCGGTGGACAAAGCGGCCTCTTCCAGGCGTAACCGATTCCACTCCACGTCCAAAGCGTCTCGTTGGGCGCGAAGGTCCTGCAATTGAGCGAAATGGATGCGTGTCAGGTATTTGGTATGCACGACCCAGACCCCGGATGCGGTGATCAGGCCGAGCAACAGGAGCACCGCGACGGCGCCGGTGCGCTTCATCAACGGATGACGCGCCGGCTTCATGCGCAACGCTCCGCAACCCGCAGGATGGCGCTGCGCGCCCGCGGATTGCCTGCCGTTTCCGCCGGACCCGGACGCACCGGCTTGCCCAGCGCGCGCAGGCGTCCCTGCGTCTCGGCCGCAGTCACCGGGAGCCCCTTGGGGAACTGCGGGCCGCGTGCTTCGTCGCGGATGAAGCGCTTGACGATGCGATCCTCCAGCGAGTGGAAGCTGATGACCACCAGGCGTCCGGCGACCGCGAGCAGGTCGCACACCTGGGCCAGCGCGCGCGTCAGCTCGCCGAGTTCGTCGTTGACCTGAATGCGCAGAGCCTGGAAGGTGCGGGTGGCGGGGTGCTTTCCCGGCTCCCGGGTCGGGGCCGCACGCGCCACCAGGTCGGCGAGCTGGCGGGTGGTCTGGATGGGGGAGTGCACGCGCGTCGTGACGATCGCGCGGGCAATGCGCCCGGCAAACCGCTCTTCCCCGAAGTCGCGCAGCACCGCGGCGATCACGCCTTGTTCGGCGTGGGCCAGCCAGACGGCGGCGGACGCACCGCGGCTTGGGTCCATGCGCATATCGAGCGGACCGTCGGTCATGAAACTGAAGCCGCGCTCGGCGGTGTCGAGTTGCGGCGAGGAGACTCCCAAATCCAACAAGATACCCTGCACGCCTCCGGCGACGCCGACACGTGAGACGGCCGCGGCCAGTTCGCCGAAGGGGGACTGGACGGCGGTCAGGCGGGGGTCGGTCGCGGCCAGAACACCCGCGGCCATGATGGCCTCCGGGTCCCGATCGATGGCGATCAGACGCCCGGCGCTCCCCAGTCGCGCGAGAATCGCGCGCGCATGGCCGCCGCGGCCGAAGGTGCCGTCGACGTAGACGCCGTTGGGATCAATCGCCAGAGCCTGCACGCTGTCCTCCAATAAGACCGGTCGATGGGTCGCGTCCGTCACGGCGCGTGTTAAAACTTCAGTTTGCCGAGCGCGGACGACATGGCCATCTCGCCGATGTTCCGGTCGTCCAGATCCGCCAGGGTCTTGTCCTTCCATCGCTGCTCGTCCCATATCTCGAACTTCCCGCCCTGACCGACCAGGGCGACACGCTTATCTAAATAGGCAAATTCACGCAGGTGCTGGGGCAGCAGGATGCGCCCCTGAGCGTCCATCTCGACTTCTTCCGCGTGACCCAGATAGAGCCTCAGTACGGAACGGGCGACCTCATCGAAGGCGGGCAAGTCGGCAAAGTCACGCTCGATCACCTCCCAGGTTTTTACCGGGAAGAGCAACAGGCAACGTGCCCGGTCCACCGTCAGGATCAGGTTCGCATCGCCCGCGGCCAGCAGCCGCTCGCGCGGCTTGGCCGGGATCGCGAGGCGCCCCTTGGCATCAAGGCTGAGATAGGTGGAACCGCGAAACACTCCTCTCCCCCGGGCGCGCTCTTTATCCCGTTTTTCCCACTTTCCCCCACTTTGCGCCCATATTAGCCAGCGACCTCGCGAGCGTCAAGTTTGTCTGGTCAGGTTTTTTGTTAATGCTCAGCGACTTAAAAGTAAGTCGCAACGCGTCATCCGAAGTCGGACAAAAGCGCGTCAGCTCAGTAGGATGAGCTTGATTACCGTGGAATCGGCCCGGCTAAGGGATGGCTGTTGCAGGTGCGCGCCGCCGCTGGGGGCGGGCGTCACCGGTGAGGGGGAGGGAGTCGGCCTGTAAGCCGGGTTCTGTCGAGGACAGCCATTCATCTGGGACGCATGTCGCCATACGCCTCGAGCGACCTACCCGGGGACACGCGCGGGCCGCGCGTCGCAGCCCGTGGGCTGCCCGTCCCCCTATTTGGTCTTGCTCCGGGTGGGGTTTACCCTGCCGTCGACGTTGCCGCCGGCGCGGTGCGCTCTTACCGCACCATTTCACCCTTACCATTCGTGTTCCGACAGTCGCCGGAACACGGATTGGCGGTATATTTTCTGTGGCACTTTCCGTGGGCTCGCGCCCCCCAGGCGTTACCTGGCACCCTGCCCTATGGAGCCCGGACTTTCCTCCCCGCCCGCAAGCGGGCGGAGCGGCTGTCCGGCCGACTCCCAGCCGGTAGTCTAGCCGATCAGGGGTCGGTCGGTGTCATGAGTTATCCCGCGTCAGCATTTCCCCGCGCTCCTGGCTGGATGTTGGCAGGGTTCCAGCGGTCCACAGCGAGAATTGCGTGCTGCTCTAGGGGTCCAGAATTTTGCTGTTATCATAGTTAAGATTGACGATCCGCCCTGGGTTTCCCACGACGAGTGACACGGGTGGAACATCCTGAACAGCGACACATCCCGCGCCGAGGGTGGCGTTATTCCCCACCCGGAGTGGCCCGTCGACTGTGGCGAGGGGTCCGAACCAGACGCGATCCCCAACCGTGGGTCCGTCACCGCCATGCGCGGCCGGCCCCAAATAGACCTCCTGAAAAATCGAGCAATGTGCACCCAGGCGGCAGTGACTGAGATGGATTCCTCCAAAATGACCGATGAAGAGTCCGGGACCGATTTCGGCGGTGGAGTCCAAGTGAATATCGTACATCGTCCGGACGTATCCGGTCAGTAGCCAATAAAGCGGCTTCAAGGTCGCGACCACGGGAAAAAAAATGACCCGACGCTGGTGTTGGCGCACCCAGCGACCGAGTCGATAAGCGAACAGTGCCATCGGTCCGGGTTTACGCAATAGATGAAATATCCGCCGTCCAGTGAGAGGCTTCTTGCGCTTGTTGAACCGTACGATATCGGCGTAAAGATCATTCCACATGTTGGTTCTCTGATTATCGCGTTCGCGCCCTTGCCGACTCAAACCAAACGTCGGTATTAAACGCGCCGGCGATCTATCGCTGGGCGCGGTATCTGGAATCTTGCTGCATTCCGTCATAGGCTCCGTCGGATACCAGCGCACTGAAGGCTTTGCGTCGGTGAGCGGTCGCTCAAGAAACCGTTATCTGATCGGGCAGAAAGGAAGATGCATCCGGATTGCTGGAAGCGCGCAGCCTACTATTGTCGAAGTCATTACATATCACCCTCGCCGGATTACCCTGAAGGACGATGCCTGTTGCCGGAACGCTTTTGCTCAACACGGTTCCCGGGAGAATCGTGACGCCATCAGCGATCTGGATACCTCCATAGATCAAGCAGTTGGAGCCGATCCAGACATTGGAGCCGATTCGCGGTAGGTGGCCTTTATTGCTGTGAGCCATGCCGATCGTGACGCGCTTGTGAATGACGCATCCATGTCCCAGGGAGAAGGCACCGATGATCATGTGGCCGCTGTCCGATAGCCAGATATCCGTACCGATCTGCGTGTCCGGCGTAATGTAGATCTTGGCGATGGCGCGCGGGAGCTTAAGCTGAAGCCACCGGACCGGCCCTAACCATAATAGCCTGATCCAGCGAACAGCCCCGCGCGCTGGTGTCTGCATTCCATAGCGCGTCAACCGATGTAGCACGAGCGTTATAAAACCCGGAGAGCCGAAGAGAATTCGCAAGGTTGACCGGACGCCGACGCAGCGCCCAGGGTACCGGTTGCCGTGGTAGCGCTGGAAATCTCTGATAAAGATCTCGCGCAGCGATTGCGTCATCATGATGGTTGCTCCGGCGAACCGCCTCGCGGCAAATGTTGTGCTTAGGATATGGGTACGGTGGTTGGACCTGGAACGGGCTCCTTGAGCAATGGCGCCCACCGAAGCGCATAGCGCAAATCGCGAGGTTTATCCTCGGCACAAGATAGCAAATACTTTGGGAAAGACCAGTCAGGAAAACGACTAAGCACTCTCAAGGTGTGTCATAACAAACCGGAGCGCTTTGCCCCCAGACCGAGTTCCAGCCCCAGCCTGTAGAGATCGTTTTTCCGGGCGCCGGTGAGCTGTGCGGCCAGGCCCGCGGCCTGGCGCAGGGGGAGTTCGGCGGCCAGGACGCGCAGCACCCGGCCTTGCTCCGCCTCGTCAGCGGTCTGCGGCGAGCGGTTACCCTCCACCAGAATCACCAGTTCGCCGAGTTGCTGCTCCGCATCGGTCGCCATCCGTTGGGCCAGTGCGTCCGCCGAGCCGCTGAGAAAGGTCTCGAAGCGCTTGGTCAGTTCGCGGGCGACCACGACGCGCCGGTCTTGTCCCAGGATTGCGGCCAGATCGGTCAGGGTCTCAATGGCGCGTCGCCCGCTCTCGTAGAGAATCAGGGTCGCTTGCTCGCGCGCGAGTGGCGCGAACCAGGCCCGTCGTTGGGCGCTGGTGCGCGGCGGAAACCCGAGAAACAGGAAGCGGTCGCTGGGCAGGCCCGCGGCACAGAGCGCGCAGATTGCTGCATTGGCCCCTGGGATCGGCACCACCGCGAGCCCCCGCGCCCGCGCGGTCGCCACCAATTCATAGCCCGGATCGCTGATCAGTGGTGTGCCGGCATCGGAAACCAGGGCCAGGTTCAGACCCGACTCCAGTGATTCGATCAGGCGTGCGGCGGCCTTGGACTCGTTGTGATCATGGTAAGCGATGAGTCGGGTATTGATGCCGCAATGGGCGAGCAGGTGCCGGGTCTCCCGCGTATCCTCGGCGGCGATCAGGTCCACGTCGGTCAACACCTTACGGGCGCGCTCCGTCAGATCACCCAGATTGCCGATCGGTGTTGCTACCACGTATAGTATGCCGCGTTTTCCTTCCACTCCATCGCCCTCACACTGCACCAGGGGTCATATTATGCACCATGATTGGTCCGTTGCCCCAAATTCGGCCGGCAGCAACCGCGCAGCAGTTCCAAATTTGGGTGGCCGCCGCCAACAGCGTGTCGGCAGCGAGGCCGATGGTGGATGCGCTGCGCTTATCCACCCTACGAAACCGGCTCCGTTGTAGGGTGGATAAGGCGCGCCGCTCGGTCTCAGGGACTCGG
>NZ_CAIZIZ010000122.1 GCF_903933125.1 uncultured Lamprocystis sp.
CGTAGGAGCGGCCCGCGGCCGCGACGGGCTGCCGCAACGACGGGTGGCCGGAACGATGATCAAGGCCCGCTCGGACTGCACCAGGCGGTGGGTGGTGTAGCGCTCCCCGGTGGCGCTGTTCGTGGTTTTCAGAAGGTTAGAAAGCCCAGGCAGACTCCGTCGGCTTCACTGTGCTCTGGGTGTGCCCGGCCACCGCGTTCCGGCGAATGTCCGGATTCCCACCAAGAACGCTGCATTGCCGGGCCGCACCGTCCCCGGAGACCCTCATCTCTCCGAATGCCCTCGGTCAAGTTTACCGACGCAGCCGAACGGGAAAGGTGCTTCACTCGTCGAGGATACGGGTGAACCGATGCTGCTCGGTGCGGCACTGCAACGCGTCGATGCAGCGTTGCAGCAGGTCCGCCCTGTCAAACTTCCGAAATCGTGAGGATGCACGAGTCACGCTGACCCCAAGCGTGCGCCTTGAGCCTTGTCTCGGCAGCCGTGCAAGTTTATGCTCCGATTAGCTAATTGGAGACTAACCATGCAAACCCAGTTCAACATCCACGAAGCCAAGTCACAGTTATCCCGGCTCATCGAACAGGTGGAGGCCGGTGGCGAGGCCGTCATCGCCCGCGCCGGCAAGCCGGTCGTGCGCTTGGTGCTGGTCGGTGAGGCACCGCAGCGGCGCGTGCTCGGTCGGCTGGAACGCTGCTTCAGTCTGCCTGACAAACATGCACCGCCGATCCCGGAGACCCCGGATGACTTCATCGACGCCGTCGAGGGCCGCTGATGCGGGCGCTGACCGACACCCACATTCTGCTGTGGGTCTTATTACGGCCCGCGCGACTCGATGCAGCGTGCAGAGACGTGCTGGAATCACCCGAGCATCGGGTCTTCTTCAGCGCCGTCAATATCTGGGAGATCGCGATCAAGCGCGCCCTCAACCGCCCGGATTTCGACGTGGAGCCTGATGCAATCCATCGCGCGGCACTCGAAACCGGCTTTCGCGAGCTGCCGATATCCGCCGTCCATGCCGCTGCCGTCCGTCACCTGCCGGCTCACCATCGCGATCCGTTCGACCGCCTGCTGATCGTCCAGGCGCAAACCGAGCCGCTGCTGTTGATGACCGATGACCCGCTGATCAGCCTCTACCCGGTTCAGCGGATTGGCGGGGTCGCAGCCGGCAAGAAGACATAGGCGAACGATCAGGTCTTACCTCCTGCGCGTCTTCGCGCTGAATCTCTCTGGCTTCCCGCGGCCGATGTGACGGGAAGATGAACGACGCCGGCCCATGCCGACACCGCATCATTTGGCTATGTTGTACGCTGGCAGCAGTCCAGCTTTGGCAACCTCTGGTACTTCTTCGCATCGGAACGGCGTGATCCTGCCACCACGCAACGACCGAGACAGAAAAGACGCCGCCGCCTGAACTGTGTTTACCGAATAAGGGGTTCCCTTACCCAGGGAATTCCCTTAGTATCCGGCCACCCGCAAACGACCGACCGACTTCCCACCCCCATTTCGCGGGCAGGAGGGACTGGGTCGGCCCAAATAAACGGTTGGTAGTGATGAAAAAAACCCTGATTATGTCGGCTCTGGCGGCACAGATGCTCGGCACCGCAGTCGCGGCCCGCGCCGCTTTTCCGCAGGAGCAGTCAGGCTCATCCCAGGCCGGTGTGGCCTCCTATTACGCCGACCGCTTCCACGGACGGCGCACCGCCAGCGGCGCCCGCTACGACCGCAATGGGTACAGTGCCGCCCATCGCACGCTCCCTCTGGGAACCCAGGTGCGGGTGACCGATGTCGGCTCCGGCGAGAGCGTGGTGGTGCACATCAACGACCGCGGTCCCTTCGGACGGGGCCGGGTCATCGATCTCTCGCGCGCCGCGGCCTCCGAGATCGGACTCACCCGCAAGGGCGTTGCCAAGGTCCGACTGGAGGTCTTAAAGAAATCCAGGTCTGAACCACTCACCCTGAACGACGTGTTCTGACCTCCCTCAAGCCCGCCTCGCGGTCACTCGCCGACCGCAGACGGGCGACGGGCGATTGCATCATTCACCCGTCTCGCGTAGGCTCTATGCGTGCCAATCTGTCGGATCACCGGATCAGGATTCATCGTGAAGCGCTTGTTCCCCATCGCTGCCGCCGTGTTGTTCGCGGGCCAGGTCCATGCTGCTCTGGTGCTGGGTAATCTGAGCACCACGACGCCTGGTGCGCAGCTCTCTTTCGGCTCGACCACCACCATCAACGAGGTGCAAAGTAAGGCGGTGAGTTTTACCGTCGATGAGAACTTTAGACTTGGCTCCGTGTATCTCGGGCTCTCGAACTTCGATGATGCTGACGTCTTCGACGTCTTCCTGGGCAGCCTGTCCGGAACGGTGATTTCCAAGGTTGCGCAATTGAGCCTGACGGCCCCCGTGCGCTCCCAGGATAATTCCGCGCTGGTTTGGCAGTTCAACCTGACCGGGCTCAGCGAGTTCCTGCTCCAGCCGGGAACCACCTACGCCTTGACGCTCATGGGCGGCAGCACCACCAGCTACACTTGGGGCCGCGAGGGACTGAACCCGATCCCACCGACCGGTCCCGCAAATTTCGGCAACTATTACTTCAGCAGTGATTCAGGCGTAACCTACAACGTCTCGACCGATACACACCTGACCAACTCCTTTGCCATCGACGGCACTCCGCTGCCGCTCCCCGCGCCCATCACCCTGCTGCCTGCCGGCTTGGTCTTACTCGCGTTGCGCCGTCCGCGGTTGCGGGCCAAGGCCTCGATCAAGATTCCGGCCGTGCGCAATCAGGCCATCCTGGCCTGAAACCGTCAGGGCTGGAAGCCCTGACTACGCACGCCGCCGGCCGGGATTACGATCAATGCCCTGGTCAACTAGCGCCTGAGTGATCTACAAAACGCGTGCGACCTGCGGCGAATCGAGGCGACGATTACCCCTTGCGCTCCGCGCGGCGCGGTTCCTTGAAGAGCAGGGGCAGCACCTCCTCGTAGCGTGAGACGAAGTGGATGCGGAATCCCTTGCGGACATGCTCCGGGACTTCATCGAATTCGCCGCGGTTGTCCTCGGGGAGGATGAGTTCGGTGATCCCGGCGCGGCGGGCGGCGATGAGTTTCTCGCGGACGCCGCCGATGGGGAAAACCTCGCCCGTCAGGGTGATTTCACCGGTCATGGCGATGCGCCGCACCGGCTCGTTGCGGGCGAGCGAGAGCAAGGCCGAGGCCATGGTGATGCCGGCGGATGGTCCGTCCTTGGGGGTGGCCCCGGCCGGAACATGCAGGTGGATGAAAGCCTTGTCGAAAAAGGATGGCTCGGCCCCCAAGTCGCGCGCGCGGCTGGCGACATAGGTGTAGGCGATTTCGGCGGACTCCTTCATCACATCACCCAACTGACCGGTGAGTTTGAAGCCGCGGGTCTGTTCATGGGCCCGCACCGCCTCAATGGACAGGGTGGCACCGCCCATGGCGGTCCAGGCGAGACCGGTGACGACGCCGGGGCCGGAGAGTTTACGCTCGTCGCGGAAGACCGGACTGCCCAGATAGCCCTTCAGGTCATCGGGTGTGATGATGATGGGTGTCTCCTGCCCTTCCAGCAGACGCACCGCCACCTTGCGCACGATCTTGCCGAGTTGCTTCTCCAGGCGGCGCACGCCGGCGTCGCGGGCATAGCCGTCGATCAGCGGACGCAGGGTCGCGGTATCGAGTTTGATCGTATCCTTGGCCAGCCCGGCGCGGTCGAGCTGGCGCGGCAGCAGAAACCGCCTGGCGATCTGGAGCTTTTCCTCGGCGATGTAGCCGGCGAGCGAAATCTGCTCCATGCGGTCCAGGAGCGGCCCCGGAATGCTGTCGGTCTGATTGGCGGTGCAGACGAACAGGACCTTGGACAGGTCGAAGCGCAAATCCAGATAGTGGTCGAGGAAGTCCGAGTTCTGCTCCGGGTCCAGCACCTCCAGCAGGGCCGAGGCCGGATCGCCATGGTAGGAGGCGCCGACCTTGTCGATCTCGTCGAGCATGATGACCGGATTGGCGGTGCCGGCGTCCTTGATGGCCTGCAGGAACTTGCCGGGCATGGCACCGATGTAGGTGCGCCGATGGCCCTTGATCTCGGCCTCGTCACGCATGCCGCCCACCGAGAACCGATAGAAGCGTCGACCCAGGGCATCGGCGATCGAGCGGCCGACCGAGGTTTTGCCGACGCCGGGCGGACCGACCAGCAGGATGATGGAGCCGGCGATCTCGCCCTTGTGGATGCCGACCGCCAGGAACTCCAGGATGCGCTCCTTCACATCCGCCAGCCCGTAATGGTCCCGATCCAGAACGCGGCGGGCGCGCTTCAGGTCCAGTTTATCCGCGGAGTGCTGTCCCCAGGGCAAGAGGGTGATCCAGTCGAGATAGTTACGGGTCACCGAGTATTCCGGCGAGCCGGTCTCCAGGATCGCCATCTTCTCGAGTTCCTCGCCGACGCGCTTCTCGGCCTCCTCCGTGAGTGTGAGTTTGGCCAGACGCGCCTTGAACTTATCCACCTCGGCGGTCCGGTCATCCTTGGCCAGCCCCAACTCCTTCTGGATGGCCTTGAGTTGCTCCTTCAAGAAGAATTCACGCTGCTGCTTCTGCATCCGCTCCTCGACCGAGTGGCGGATCTTCTGCTGCGCCTTGGCCAGTTCCAGCTCGTTGTTAAGCAGCACCAGCACTTTTTCCATGCGCGGCAGGAGCGGCACCGCCTCCAAGACCTCCTGTAACTGCTCTTTCTTGGAGGTGGTGAGGCTGGCGGCGAAGTCGGACAGGTGCGATGGATCATCCGGGCCGAAGCGGTCCAGGAACATGCGCAGCTCTTCCACATACAGCGGATTGAGCGGCAGCAGTTCCTTGATGGTATTGATCACCGCCATCGCATAGGCACGCACCTCATCGTCCGGCGGACCGGCGGGCTCCGGCAGGTAGGAGACCCGTGCATTAAAGGGGACCTCGCCATGGACCCAGCCTTCGATATGGAAGCGCTGCAGGCACTCGATCAGGACCTGCAAATGGTCATCCTGACGGTGCACCCGATGCACGCGGCAGGCGGTGCCGACGGTGTAGAAGTCCTTGGAGCCGGCCTCCTCCGAAGTCTCGCTATGGACCAGCACCACGCCGAGAATCTTGTGCTCCGTAGCGCCGACCGCCTCAATGGTGGACGACCAATGCTCCGCGGCCATCATGAGCGGCACGGCTTGACCAGGGAAGAAAGGTCGGGAAGCCACCGGTAATAGATGAATCTGTCCCGGCAGCATGTCACTCGCCCGCGCCAACTGAATCTGCCCGCCCGCCGCTTGGTCAGAGCTATCCTCGACATCGTCGCTTTCCATGTCCAGGCTGTCCGCTACCACGCTGTCCGACTCAGGCATGAAGGTCTCCCGGGCACTGGCCCGTTGCTGATTGAACCCGCGCCCAACCGCACCGCCAGCGGCGCCTGCTTCGGGGGGTAATACCTTGTTATCTATAGGCGGATTTCAGGGCGCGGCGCGGGAATTGCAAGCGGGTTCGGCGTCCGGGCGATGAACGGCGTTGGCCAGCCGGATAAAGCCGGCCACGTCGACCGTCTCCGCCCGTTGCCCTGGATCGATCCCGGCGGCAGCGAACACAGCCGCATCCGCCAACCCCAACAGACTGTTGCGCAAGGTTTTGCGACGCTGGGAAAAGGCCGCGGCGACCAGCCGCGCATGCAGCGCCGGGTCGACCAGGGGGTGCGGCAAGGGCCGCAGCGGTCGCAGACGCAGTAAGGCGGACTCCACCTTGGGAGCCGGGGTGAAGGCGCCCGGACCGATCCGGAACAGCAATTCCGCGTCGCACCAGGTCTGCACCATCACCGTGAGCCGGCCATAGACCTTGTTGCCTGGCTCCGCGGCGATGCGCTCCACCACCTCGCGTTGCAGCATCAGATGCATGTCCGCGATGCACTCGGCCTGTTCGAGAAAGCGGAACATGAGCGGGGTCGAGATGTTGTAGGGCAGATTGCCGACCAGCCGCAACGACGCCGGGCGCGGCGCCAGCGTGCACAGGTCAAAGCGCAGCGCGTCGGCACTGTGGATACGCAGCGTTCCCACCCCGGCCAGGCGCTCCCGCAGCGGTTCGATCAGGTCGCGGTCGAGTTCGATCGCGTCCAGTGAGCCGGCCTGCTCCAGCAGACCCCGGGTCATCGCGCCCTGCCCTGGTCCGATCTCGACCAGAGCCTCCCCAGGGCGCGGACGGATGGCCTCCAGAATGCGGCGGATGGTACCGGGGTCATGAAGGAAGTTCTGGCCGAAACGTTTGCGCGCTTGATGCATACCCTTCAGTGTGGCCGAATCAGCGGCCGGAATCGAGCCTTAATGCAGCGGCCAGCCAAGCCACGCTGGATGCGATCGCCGTCGGACGTGATCACCGGACGTAGGGGGCGGGTTTCAAACCCGCCCCTACACCAAGGGTCGGTCTGGATATCAGGTACGAAGGCGATAATGATCGGCTCAATAGACCCAGGGCACGAACTTGCGGACCCGCAGCGCATAACCGGCGTACTCGGGATGGCGCTCGGTCAGCCAGCCCTCCTCCTTGGCCGCCTTGTAGTCGAAGAACAGAAAACCGAGGATCAGAATCGCCAAGTGACTGAGACTCAGGGTGTAAAAGACCCAACCCAGGGCAACGAACAACTGGCTGCTGTAGAGCGGGTGGCGGATGAGCCCGTACACGCCGGTCGTCACCAACTGGCTGTGGTCCACCGGATAAGGCAAGGGCGTCAGGTACCGGCGAATGCCCAGCGAGCCAAGCGCGCCGAACGCCGCGCCGATGACACCCAGGGTCAGCAGGGCGACCCAACGCGGCTGGATGGTCGCGGCCATCAGGTCCGGCGTCAGCCAGGGATTCCAAACGGGAACCATGACAAAGGCAAAAAGGAGCGCGAACTGGACGGCGACCAGGAGTTCGCCGCGCCGGCCGTGCCAGGAGGCCGCTGGTGTTGACGGGGCGCCGGGGAGCGGATCGGGAGACATGGATCGTCCTGCGGGTAATTGATCAGTAGCCCCAAAGTGCGGGCGCGCGACCGCGAGGCAAGGCGGTCGGCGGCTCGCAGCATTTCCAGACGCCTATAACTGGTCAATAAACCACGCATCGTAGACGCGATACAGGGCGAGCGCGGGCTTGGCGTAGGGGCGGGTTTGAAACCCGCCCCTACATCGTGTTGGACTCCTGTAACCTGTCAATCAACCAAGCATCGTAGACGTGATACAGCGCGAGCGCGGGCTCGATGGCTGCGATAACACGATCGAGATCAATCATGCAAATAATGGCGGAAGAAACCGAGCTTACGAGTGATGACCTCAGTGTTGGGCACGGGCATAGAGAAGCTCCCGCTGTTGATCGCGGATCCACTGGGTATCGGCGTAGAGAAACACGGCGCGGTCCTGCTCCTGATCGAACAGTCCCGGCGTGTCCTCGAAGAGCACGCGGCCCTCACGCATCACCTCGAAAAGAGTCAGTGGCGAGGTCGCCGGCCCGAGCACCAGCAAGTCCAGGGGCGTACCCGCGAGGACGGCATCCAGGTCCGACCACCAGCACCCCTGCGCCAACAGGTCGGGCTGGACGCGGGGCAAGACCGCCAGATCCAGGTCGCGGCCATGGCCATCCCGCGCCACGGAACCGAACAAGACCACCAGCCGCCAGCGATGACGCTCGGCGACCGGTCTGACAGCCGCGCGCAAGGCCGCCGGATCAGGAGCCACGGGCGAATGACTTGGGGTGATCATCAGTGCGGCGGCGGATCGCCCGCGGCAGCCGGAGGCGGTGCTGGCGGCACCACGCCCTCCGTCATGATAGGCTTGATGGCATGGAGGATGTTGGCAAACAGGTGGGGGTGCCCGGATTCCTCCCGCGCCAGCAGCGCTTTCATGTACTCCCGACGCGTCGGCATGGAAAAACAGGCCGGGCAACTGTCGGGCACCACCGGCAATCCGGCCGCGCGGGCAAAATCCGCCGTCTGGCGCTCGCGGCAATAGGCGAGCGGACGGATGATGCGAATATCCCCCGCATCGTTGACATAATGTGCCTTCATGGTGCGCAACTGGCCGCCGTGGAAGAGCGACATCAGAAGGCTCTCGGCCAGATCGTCCAGATGCTGGCCCAGCGCCAGGACGTTGTATCCCTGCTCACGGCAGATGCGGTACATGATCCCCCGCTTCATGCGCGAACAGTAGGCACAGAACGAATCGCCGTCCATGTGGGTGCGGGCCTGCTCCATGAGCGGCTGGCGCTCGTAGTACCCAACGAGCCCCAGGCGCGCGTAAAAATCCGGCAAGTGCGATGGATCGAATCCAGGCACCTGCGGATCGACCGTCAGCGCCGCCAGCGCGAAACGCACCGGCGCATAGGTCTGAAGATGTCGCAGGATCATCAGCAGCGACAGCGAGTCCTTGCCGCCCGAGACACCGAGCAGGATGCGGTCACCATCGCGGATCATACCGAAGTCGGCAATCGCACGGCCAACCTGACGCAACAGGGATTTCGGCGGCTTGGGGAAAGACTCGGTCATGACTGGCAACACACTGTTTTCATGCGATGGTCAAGGCCAGCTTGCCGGTCACATGGCCGCCCTCGATCAGCCGATGGGCCTCCTGCACCTGCGCCAACGGGAAGGTCTGCGAGACATGAATCCGCAATTCCTCCTCATCGATCATCTTGCCGCAGCGACGCAGGATCTCACCCTGATGGGCACGCGCCCGCGGCAGATCGCGCAGTTGCGGCGTCAGCATCAGTTCCAGGCTGATGCGCAGGTTGCGGTTGCGCGCCTCCTTCAGGTCCAGGTCCGGCCCCGGGTCCAGAATGGTCACCAGATTGCCGTAGGCCGCCATCGCCGGAATGCTGGCACGGAAACACGCGGGTCCCACGGTGTCGAGGGCGACGTCCACCCCGCGCCCGCCGGTCCAGTCCATCACCGCCTCGACCAGATTCTCCTCGTGGTAATTGATGCAGTACTCGGCCCCCAGGGCATGGGCGAAGTCGGCCTTCTCCGGGCTGCTGACCGTGGTGCAGACCCGCGCCCCGGCCGCGCGCGCGAGTTGAATCGCGACATGCCCGACGCCGCCGGCACCGGCATGGATCAGCACTGTTTGATCCGGCAGCAAACCGGCCCGGTCAGCCAAGGCCTCCCAGGCGGTGAGCAGCACCAACGGGGCCGCGGCGGCCTCGACGAAACTGATCCCGCGCGGCTTCGCCTGAGCGAACTGATTGTCCAAACAGATGTAGTCTGCGTAGTTACCGACCGGCCCGCCCAGTCCGCCGTGACAGAACCAGACCTCGTCACCAACCTTGAAGCGGGCGACCTCGGCGCCGACCGCCTCCACCACGCCGGACCCGTCGCAGCCCAGGACGGCCGGCAGCCCGTCGGGGAGGAGTGGTCCGCGAGCGCGGATCTTGGTATCAACCGGATTGATCCCGGCCGCCGCCAGCCGCACCAGAATATCGGTCGGGGTCGTCAGCTCCGGCCGCGGACGCTCCGTCAACTGAAGCACCGCGGGTCCACCCGTTTCACGCATTTCGATGACTTTCATATGAATACTCCCCTCGCGTCATTGTCAGGTTCCGGAGCAACCAGCGCCGCGCGCTGCACTCCCCATGCGGCAGAATGTCGCGCCAAGCGCCTCAGAAGCAACAGTAGCCTTGAGCGCACCTGTCTGACAACAGCAAGACGGGTACAATTCGGCAACACGCAGACCAGAGGACCAAGACCATGAGCGACCCGACGGACCTTGATGACCTGAACGGCCAGATCGCCGAACTCCAGGCCCAGATCGCCCGGTCGGCGGTGGTCCGGCAGCAGTTGATGGCCACCCAGGACGACTTGCACCGCACGCTGGAGCGTTTCGCGGGCATCCAGTCCTACAACACCCGCGCCATCGCCGTGCGTGACCAAGGAGTATTTGCCGAAATTACGGCCGAAGCGGTGATGGAGTTGTTCGACCTCAGCTTCGGGCTCCTATGGCTGACGGCACCCGACAGCACCCTCGCGGACCACCCGGCCGCCGCCGTCGGAATCGCGCCCGCAACCATCGACGCCGCCGCGCTGGGCACACTGCTCGCCGACGCGCGTTTTCGGCGCGACCACACCGGATGGTGGGGTCCGGAAGCGCATCCCCTGCTGCGGGACCTGGGGTTGCGGCAACTGGTCGCGAGCGCCTGTATCGGCCCCAGCGAGACCCGCTTCGCCTTGGTCCTCGGCGGGGTCACGGCGCGCGAAAACACCGGCTGCCGCGAACTGACCGCCACGCAACTCGAGTCATTCACCGTCTTCGCCCAGCAAATCGGCGCCCTGCTCCAGAACCGCAGCGATCAGGCCCTGATCGAAGCCCAGCGCGAGCGGGCCGAGGCCGCCAGCCGGGCCAAGAGCGAGTTCCTGGCCACCGTCAGCCATGAACTGTACACCCCAATGAACGGCGTACTCGGCATGCTGCATCTCCTGCAGTCCAACGACCCCACGCCGGAACAGGCCAGACACATCGTCCTGGCGCAGCAAGCCGGCGAGCGGCTGCTGCACATCATCCAGGACATGCTCGATATGTCGTCGCTCGAAGCGGGCGCGCTGGAACCGCGCTATGCCCCACTGGAACCCGGTGCCGAACTTCAGTCGGCGGCGGAGTCGCTGCGTGACCGTTGTACAGCCAAAGGCTTGAACCTGGTGATCACGCGTGACCCGGCACTGCCCGCGCACCTGCTGGGAGACGCGCGGCGGTTGCGCCAGATTGCCACCAACCTGATCGACAACGCGATCAAATTCACCGACCGGGGTACCGTGACCGTGACCATCGGCGGCGCCCCCCTGAGTGCCGATCGCTACGAACTGGTGCTTACGGTGTCCGATACGGGAATCGGGATCAGCACCGAGATCCAAACCCGACTCTTCACCCCCTTCACCCAGGCCGACGCCTCATTCACCCGACGCCACGGCGGCGCCGGGCTCGGACTCGCGATCTGCCGCCGACTGCTGGACCTCATGGGCGGTCGCATCAGCGTGGACAGCCAGCCCGATCAGGGGGCCTGTTTCAAGGTCCAGGTGCCCTTGACCGTCAGTCACACGGCGGACGCCGCACCGCGATCCCCGGCACCGGCCGCGGTGTCGGCCGCGCCGCGGCGGGTTCTGCTGGTCGAGGACAATCTGGTTGGTCAGAAGGTGGCGGCGGCCATGCTCGAACGGCTCGGCTGTTCCACGATCATTGCAGCCAACGGACTGGAGGCGCTCGACACCTTTGGCCTGGGCGGCATCGATGTCGTCCTGATGGATGTCCAGATGCCGATCATGGACGGCTTCGAAGCCACGCGCCTGCTGCGTGAACTGGAGGCCGATCGGGGCTGGCCGCGCACCCCGGTGCTGGCCCTCACCGCCAATACGCATGACACGGACCGCAACGCCTGTCTGGCGGCCGACATGGACGACTTTGTCGCCAAGCCGATGACCAAGGCGGGGCTCCAAGACGCCCTGCGGCGGTGGGTGGAACTCTGATGGTCAGTTCAGTTTCATCAGGCATCCGTCAGGTTGATAGCACAGGGCGCAGATCGCCAGGTCGGTCAAGGGCACCAGATCGGGTTTGGCCGCGTCCGCGTCCAGGTAGACAACGTCGATGGTACGCACCGCACGCCCGCCCCCGTCGCGGCCGCTGGCGCGCAGTTCATGGAGCATCTGCAACTCACCCATTGTCAGCCCACGTCCGCTGGTCATGGCGGTAAACTCGACCCGCTCCGAGGCCGGGTCATAACCGACGAAGTTCAGAGATGCGTGGGGCGCGGCGAGCCAACGGCGGTTCCAATCGGTCAGCACCGCGCGATGCCAGAGGGTCTGACCGACCCGAGCCGCACGCGCCAGCCGTAACTGACCATCGAGAACCGACTCGACCCACTGCGGCTCCGTGACCCGGTCCGCGGCGCGGATCACGATCTTGTGGTTCCCGCTCGCCTGCGTATCGTCCCAGGCCCGCTCGAATGCGCGTCGATCCGCGCCGTAGTATTCCGCAATCTGGGCATCGGTCGTCATCCAGAGGTGGCGCATTCGCGCAATCGGCGGCTCGGGAATGAAGAAACCACCAACCGAAGGCGAACGCACGACCTCGGCGGCGAGCGTCGGCAGCGCCGGGACTAGATAATGTGCGATTACGAGTGCGTGGGCAAGCCAGCGCCGCATCGCCGCCTCGCCTGCTCGGGCAAAGCACATTGAATCGATCATCCACCCATTGCCTTGACGAGCGGCGATGACTTCCAAACCGCTGTCATAGGTCAGTTCCAGGAAGCCGTCATCGATTCCCGCAAGATCACCGTGCAGGATTTGATCAAGGGATGAGCGCCCCTGCGACGACGGCGACGGTTGGCCCGCCAGACGCCATGTTCGAAGCGTAGCGCCCACGGCGGCGGCATCAACGAGTGCGTCGGCCAGCGTCGGCAACGGAGTTCCTGTCGGGTGGACGGTCAGCAGACGCAGATATTCAGGCAGTGAGTCGTCTGGATTCATGGTGGGCTCAAAGTGAGTACATGGTCATCAAGGAATCGGAACGGCGGAGGCTGCGGGGCTCGGCGTCAACAACTGGCGAGCGCCCTTCGCATCGTAAGCACCCACATGAATTCCGCCGGGATGACGGCCCAAGAGCGGTCTTATCAAAGGATCTTCCCTCATCTGCTTCAGCGCCTTTCCGGCATCCTCAGCACTGGAGAACATGATGATGAGTCCATCATAGTCGCTGGCTTTCGCCGCGTCTGGAGCAAGACGCAGCCCGCGGCCCGGGGCGGCAGTGCGAGCATAGTCGCGCATTTGTTCAAGCACAAAGGCACCAGGGCCGGTCTTGTCCTCAACGGCGAAACGCCCCTTGGGCAGCCATCCGGGCACATCGGCCTTCTGTCGCACCACATCATCCGGCGTGCGCTTTGCAGTCGTAGTGGCAAACTCCGGATGCCTGAAGGGCTCCACCGGCAGGCCGACCTCAATCCCGCCCTCGGCCCGCCACATCGCCTTGCGGAACTCGGTGAACAGCTCGCCTCTGGAGCGGTTGTCCGGCAGGGCCGCGAGTAGCGCCTGCAACGTCTCCATGCGCTGGGCACCATCGCCCACTGCTGCCGCCACGTCCGCCGCCTCCGCACGCAGGGCGCCGCGGAAACTGCTCAAGGCGCCGTCGGTCATGCCGCCGACCCCGCGCGGCAGGCCGCGCACCGCGTTCAACTGGGGGATGGACCGCTGCGACCGGTTGACCAGTTCCTCGACGAAGCCCGCCCAGCCCAGCAACAGGCCGGCATCCGCCGGACCCATGGCGCCATCCTTCACCAGGCCTTCCAGATGCGTGCGGAACGGGCTCTTAAGAAGGCGCTGGGCGTTCACCAAATCCGTCCCCGTCAGCCGTCCAGCCGCTATGGCGGCTCGCTGACGCCCGAGCCCCTCCTGCTCTGCCTGCCAGGCGAGTGCCGCGTCCCGGCGCAGGTCCTCATGGTTGCGGACGCCGCCACGTCCGCGCGTGATCAGTCCGTCCGGACCGATCGACAGGTGGGGCAATACGCCCTCCGGCGCACCTGGCGGGCGCTGGATGCGAATGATACGGCCGCCTTGGTCGCGATGAATCGAATAACCGGCCGTTTGTAACTTGGCCTCGACCTCGCCCGGCAGTTTCCCCTCGAAGCCGGCGAGGATCTTTTCCTGCGCCGTGGTCAGGTTGGCTTCGACCGGCTTCGCCGCCGTCCCGCGGGCATAGAAGCGCGGGGGCGAGGGGTCGTCCAGCCGCAAACCGCGGGCGTCGATGGACTCCGGCTTCAACAGGGCACGATCGAGCTCCTCGATCCGGCGATTGATGAGGAACAGATTGTCGTCCGCCGCCAGCCACTCGCCCTCGGCCAGGGCATCACCCGCCCGGGCCCGGACCTCGACGTCGCGCAGGATGCCGCGTTGCGCGTCGGCCTCGACGATCAGATGCTCGCGCGCCAGGCGGGCGCGGTCGGCCGGCCCCATCCCGCGCCAGGTGGTGTCGTCCACCGCCATGACCCGCGTCATGCGCTCCCGCATCAGGGGGTCCTGCTGCCACTGCATCAGGTGCTGGATCTCCTCCCGCACGGCGGTCGGCGGAGAGCCGCGCCGCACATAGACCCGTGGGCTGCCGTTCTCGATGGCGAACACCGCGTGGGCGCGCGGGTCCGCCGCGTGGCTCAGGAACTCCTGCTCATCCACCTCCACGACTTGACGGGCCAGGACGCTCGCGTCGCGCTCACCGATATCGAGCCCCGTGCGCACCAGGTGCAGGCGCCGCAAGGCCGAATTCAGGGCCTCGGCATCCGCCGCGGCAAGCCCGCCAACACGCCGCAGGGCCGCTTGGGCACCGTCGATATCCCCCGTGGCGGCCTGGCGGCTGGCGGCCTGGATCGCCGCCAGGGCGTCGTCGCTGAGTGCTTCCGGGTGCTGCACACCCGCATCCGCCAGCAGGCGTCCCAGGGCCTCCGCCTCCTGCCCGCCGAGACGCGTAACCATACGCTGCACTGCATGACCGATGGCGCCGCCCAGGGCACCGCCCGCGGCACCCATCGACGCGCCGCGCGCCAGGGCCGCCAGCAAGGCGGCGATCGCCGCGGCCACGCCGCGGTTCCAGGTCGCCTCATCAATGGCGGTCTGAAACAGCTCCCCGGCCGCACCGCCGATGGCACCGTCGATCGCGCCCTCGGCCATGGCCGCGCCCAGGCCCCCGGTGGCCGTTCGCACCGCCTGGCCGCCGGCCGCCCGCGCGGCCTGACCGGCGGCACGCCCGGCGGTGGCCCCATGCACAAGCTCCGCCGCCAACGCGGCGCTGGCCACCGCCACCGCGCCCTCCACCGCGCCGGTGGAGACATCGGTCAGCACCTCGGCGTCCGTGGACTCCCCGCGGATCGCTGCGCCGGTGAGACCCGCCGCCGCGCCCCCGGCGAAGCCGGCCAGGGCCGCGATCGCCACCGGCCCCAGGGTGCCGCCGCTCAGCGCGGTGACGACCACGGTCCCGACCACAGCCGCGACCAGCATCCCGGCGGTCGAGGCAAAAGCCCGATTCGTGGGTGCGAAGACCTCGAGCGCCCGCAGGGTGCGATGATAGAGATCCGCGAGTTGAGCCAGCTCGGCGCGTCCGACGCCGCCTGGACGAACCCGGTCGTAGAGAACGCGAAACTGGGTGGCATTCTCGTCGACCGTCGGACCGGCCCAGCTCAGCAGGTCGGAGACGGCGGAGGCCGAAGGCCGCAAGGCGGTCAAACGGTCCTCCAACCGAAAGTGCATGAAGTCCGCTTCCGAGGTCGGATCCTGGGGGCCTGGGGTCGTACCCAGCACGTCCGGATCCCCAAAGGCGACCGCCTCGAAGGCCGCCCGCAGGTCGTGGTCGCGGTCTCCGATCTCCTCGGCCGCCTGACGAGCGGCGACGAAGCGCTCGGCCAAGGCGCGGTCGGCGGGTGTCACCTCGAGTGTCGGGTCCGCATCGAGTCGGCGGCGGATCACCATCCCCCGGCGCAGCTCCGCTTGGGCCTCCGGGCTGCGGGCGATGACTTCGATGAACGCACGGGGGTCGGCAACGCGCAAGGTCGGCCGGCCGTCGCGCACGACCCACGTGGTCGCGTCCTCCCGAAGCAAGGTTGCGGCCTCGCCCGCCAGTCCGCGGCGCAATCGCAGCCCCTGTATCGTCTCGGTGACGGTCCCGCGCTCAAGCCTGCGGAGCAAGTCGATCAACGGCGGGCGCGGCCGCTTATCGTCGGGCGCCGGGGGGGCCGCCATCAGGTTGGCGAGGCGCTGGCGCCGTTCCGCGGGCATGCGCAACAGCAGCGACCACACGCGGGCGCTCTCGCCCCGCTCCCAGCTCTGTTCGATGTCATAGGCATCGAGCAAGGCTTGTTGGTCCTTCAGAAAATCGGTGTTCGCCAATTCCTGATTGCCCTCGTAGAGGGCGGCCAGCAGCAAATTCTGCTGGGCGGGGCTCGGATTGATGCCCATCACCTGGGTGACCTTCGACTGATACCAGGGCGATTGGGTCACGGTGAGGCGACGCGCCGCGGGGATGCGCCGCATCCAGGCCAGCAACTCGGTGAAGTTCGCCACCTTGTTGACGGTGAACTGGGCGGTCTGCTCGGCGGACGCGCCAAGCCCGGCCAGGGTCGCCTCGCCCGTCTCATGCGCGGCAAAGTAGAGCGACTGAACCAGCCCCTGCTCATGGAACCGCTGCTCGAGGGCGGCAAGCTCCGCGGTCCTGCGGTTGCGCTCCTCGCTCGATGCCGGCGGCAGTGCGTCGAGCCGGGCGCGCGCCTGGGCGATCATGGCCCCGACCCGACCGGCAGCATGCTCCAGCATCGCCGCAGACAGATCGCCAGTGCCGGACCCGGCACCGCGCAGGGCGCGTTCGAGGGCCGTCGCGTCGTCCGGCTCGGCGGTGATCGCCCGCAGGTCGCCGATGGTGGCCCCGAGCCGCGGCCAGGCGCCACCGTTGAGCCGGACACGCAGTTCGTGCCGCTGCGCCGCATTCAGGTCGGCGATGGCCAGGTAGGCGTCGCGGACCCGTCCGGCCGCCTCCGCCGCGCTGATCCGCGTGTAGGCGTAAGCGACCCGCTGGCGGGCGACGGCATCGATCGGGGCGGGTGAGCCCGGAGGCAACGCCGGCCGGGCCGCGCGGGCCCGCTCCGCCTTGCCAAGGAGGAGTTGCGTCGCGCGGTACTGGCCGTCTGCATCCATGGCACCGGCGATGGCCGCCTGGACGTCCGTCCACGATGCCCGCGGCGGGGCCGCGGGGGGATTGACGGCGGGCACCGCGGCGGCGGCCGGCGCGGGAACGCCCGCGGACTCCTCGATCATCCGCAACACGTCGGCGTCCGGCCAGCGCTCCAGGGTCTCCATGATGCCGATCTGGTCATGGATCAGGATACCGGTACGGGTCTGGATGTTCTCGGCCAGGGTCAACTGGGCGCCGAGATAACCGCGTGCCGTGCCCCAGTCAGAATCGCCCAGCGCGCTCTTCAAATCCGGGAAAAAGCGAGGGCCGTAGTCCGCCCGCAACTGCGCCATGTCCGGGGGGTTCGCATTCTCCTTGAGTATCGCCAGTACCTCCCCGAGATCGAGCCCTTTGAATGGATCGGGCGTGAGCGCCCGGCGCAGTTCCGTCGCCCCGCGACGACGCGGCGGTGTGTCAAAGAGCCAGACCGCGGGCGCCCGTCCCTGGACCGCCGCCCGGCCCGCCGAAGCGTCCATTGCCACCCGCCGCGCCTCGGCTTCGAGTGCGGCGCGCCCATCCACCGACCCCGCCCCGCCTCGACGCGCCTGCAACACATGGGTCATTTCATGGGCCATCAGCGACAGGGGCGGCGCGCGCCCGGCGATCTCCAGCCGCGACTCACGGGTCGCCGCCCGTGCCGCTGGGCGGCCGCCGGGCGCGGGCACGCCCAAGACGACGCTGACGCCACCCAGCGGCTCGCCGAACAGACGTTCCAACGCAGTTTGATGGGGCAAAAATCCACCCCGCCCGGCGCCGGAGTACGCGACCCCTGGATGGGCGACCGGGCCTGGGCTCAAGCGCCGTTCCAGGTAGTCGGACGGGATACCGGTGGACGCCGCCTGGGGGAGTGCCCACTCCGCCGCCGGGACGGGCGACGCCGACCAACGCACCGCGCCGGATGCCCCGCGCGCGGCCCCGGCGCAGGCGGGGCAAAGACCGGAGTTCGCAGCGCAAGCCGTGCATGTGACCCCAGCCACATCGCCGACGCGCCCGGCAGGCGTCTCTGCCGTACCCCCTCGCTCCCTGGGCCGTTCGGTGACGACCCGTTTGCCCAGGTCCGGCGCGACGGCACGCTCGGCAGCCATGACCTAGTGCTTCCCCGGCATCGCAACGGCCGTCTGCCCCAGGCCGACCAACTCCACCAAGTCCGCGGCGGTCCGCGGAGCGACCGGAGGGCGCGCCCCGGTCATCGCGTGGCGCTGCTCCGCGGCGGGCCTGGGCAAACGGCTTGGAAGCTGGCGCCAGTCCATGGCATGGCCTACTTCTTCTCCGGCGCCCCGCCAAGCTGCAAGCGCAGCCAGGGCGGGACCAGCGGCAGTTGGGTCAGGTCGACACTGATGAAGGCGCCGAAGCCCGCCGGACCCATGCTCGGACCCGTCTCCGGGAGACGCTGCATCGACCAGGCGGGGGCGCCGTTGGGGTTGGTCACCGGGGTGGGCCAACTCAGGCCCACACCGGCCCCGGCAGACAGGTTCAGGCCCGGCATCAGGCCGAGGTCGACCTTGCCGCCGGACAGACCAAGGCTATCGCTGCCCGGATCATAGCGCCAAGTGAGGTCGATCCCGAGGGTCGGAGCAAACTGGTCTTTCGCCTTGCCGAATGCCAGGCGCAGCCAATCGTCGCCCTTGAGCCGCCCGCCGAAAATGATTGGCCCCTCCCCCGTCGGCGGCAGAATGAACCGAACCTCATCAATCGTGCCATAGGGCACCACGGCGAGCGGCGTGGCCAGGTTAAAGTCGGACAGGAGCGCCCGGCCCTTGGCGCTTGACAGCATCCCGGCCAGAAAGGTGCCGTACATCGCAATGCCGCCCACTGCCACGCCCGCCTGCGCATCCGCCGGGAGTTGGTTCCACTTGGCCTCCGCGTACGCCTTGAGAGGATCCATAAGAGACGGCTGCTGCGTGGCCACATCGACCACGGTTTCGAGTCCCCCGCCGACCGCGTCGGAAGTCGCCGCGGCCTCCTTGTCCGGGAGCTTCAACTCCGGCTCGCCCGGACGCGGCGGCCCGTCGAGCTGCACAGCCTGAACGCCGCTCGCCCCCTGCTCCAGGACATGGGCCAGCTCGTGCCCGAGCAAGCGGCGACCCTCGCGAGTCCCTGGGCGGAAGCGCCCCGGAGCCAAACCGATGTCGCGCCCGCTGGCGAAGGCATTGGCGGCCAGGGCGGCGGCGGCGTTTGACCCGGGGTGGATCCGCACCGCCGACAGGTCGGCCCCCAGGCGCCGCTGAAAATAGCCGAGCTCGGCCGCGGGCAGCGGCTGGCCCGGCCCGAGCCCCAGTGCGGCCGGGGCGCGGGTGGCCGGCACCCGCCCCCCCGGAGACGGGCGCTCACCGTGGGCAACGCGCTCGGCGCGGTGCTCGGCGCCGTGATCATGGGTCGGGAGCGGCAGCCTGGCGCGGATGAGTCGACGTGGCATGATCAGCCCCTCAAGGACCGGGCGGGGGCGGCGGGGTCAGGGCGGCGCTGACGGCCGCCGCGGCGTCCGCGTCGCGGGTGGAGCCCTTGGCCGCCATCGCGGCCCGCTTGGTCGCCAGGTTGAGCCGGCGCTGGCTCACCAGGGTGCGGGCGACAAGCAGGTCGGCCAGCGCCGACAGGGCCTGATCGCGCGCGGTGTTCCAGTCGGTCGTGAGCTTGGTCTCGGCGCTGGCTGGCTTGGCGTCGTTCAGGGCCTTGCGCGCTGCCTCATAGTCGGCAAAGGCAACCGCGGCGGCGGCACCACGTGCCTGTGGGGTCGCGGCCCCGGCCTTCGACCAGGCGGCGGCCTCCTCACGGCGCAACAGGGCGCGGGCCAGCGTCTTGGGCAGGTCCACCGGCGCGGCCTCCGCCGCGGCCAGGGCCGCGTCGGCGGCCGCCTGCTTCGCGTCGTAGGCCGCCTGCTTGACCAGCAGGTCAGCCTCGGCAGCAGCCAGCTCGGTCACCGCGGTATCGTCCAGCTTGGCGATGTCGTCATCGACCTTTTTGACCGCCGGGAGCGCGTCGCTCGTCAGCGTGGCCGGGCTCGTGCCCGCGGCGAGTGCTACCACCATGGCCAGGGCGGTGGCGGTAGCGTCCGCCAGGGGCTTGCCGCCCGCGGTACGTTCCAGCTCGGCCTTGGCCAGGGCCGCCGCGCGGGCCGTCAGCGCTTGGGTCAACTTGGCGTCCCGCGCCACGAGTTGGCCGCGCAGGCCATCGGCCTGCGCCTTGGCGGCCGCGAGCTCGGCGACAGCCTGCCAGGCCGCCGCCGCGGTCTGGGCCTGGGCGGCGCCCCCCGCGGCGGCGGCCGCCGCGGTCTGCTGCAGTGCCGCCAGGGTGGCCTCGGTCTGGGTCAGGGTCGTGTTGATGTCAGTCATCCGGCTCCTCCCGGGCGGCCGGGAAAGGGCCTGCCCTTCTTGTTGAATTCCTCGGCCACCGCCGCCTCGAGGAGCGCGCCGGTGACCACCCCATCGCCGTCGGCGGCGGCAAAAGCCGCGCCGATGGCCGCGTTGCGGATCTCACCTCCAGTGAGTTCGAAGCGCAGCGCCAACTGCTCTTCCGTGACACCCGGCGCCACCCGTCCCTTGGGCAGATGGCCGCGCCAGATGTGCAGCCGCTCGGCCACCCCCGGGCGCGGGAAGTGGATGACCTGGTCGAAGCGGCGCAGGAAGGCCTCGTCCACCCCCTGGAGCAGGTTGGTCGCGAGGATGGCACAGCCCTCGAACGCTTCCAGGCGCTGCAGGAGGTAGTTGACCTCGATGTTGGCGTATCGGTCGTGGGCGTCCTGCACATTGGTGCGGCGCCCGAACAGGGCGTCGGCCTCGTCGAAGAAGAGCAGTGCCGCGAAGCCCTCGGCGGCGGCAAAGAGTTCCGCAAGGTTCTTCTCGGTCTCGCCGATGTACTTGGAGACCACGAGCGACAGGTCGACCGCCAGCATGGGCAGTTGCAGCCGGGTGGCCATGGCCTCGGCGGCCAGCGTCTTGCCGGTGCCGGAGTCGCCATGCAGCAACCCGATGACCGAGCGTCCGCGCCCGCCCGCGGCCAGACCCCAGCGCAGTTGCACCGTGACCCGACGACGCACCCGCCGCACCAGGTCGGCCAGGCGTGTCTGGGTCTCCGCCGGGACCACCAGCCGCCCCCAGGGGACCTCGGGCGTGCGGCGGGTGGCGAGTCGCAGGGCGCGCGGCGGGGTCAGGCTGGCCACCTCGGCCAGGGCCTCCTCCAGCCCGGCGCCGACGACGCCGGTCGCGGGCGCCGTCAGGAGCACCGCGGCAACGCGCCGCGGCGCATCCGCATCCAGCCAGTTGCGTCCGGCCAGTTCATCCGCCGCCGCCTGATCCAGGCCCAGGGCCGCGCGCCAGGCGTCGGACAGCTCCAAGGGATCATTGGCGCCGACTTCCAGCCGCACCAGCCGCGCCAGGGGTCCGCGCAGAATGAATGTGGCCGGGGCGATGATCGGCAGCGGCGCGGCGGTGCCGCCGACCGGTCTGACGTCGGCGCCGGACCAGGGCGCCGCCAACTGCAAAGCGTCGGTCCGCAGGGCGACCAGTGCACCGGTGCCCAGCCCAACCACCTGCGCCTCGGCCCAGGGCGGAGCGGCATGGGGGTCGTCCGGGGCGTCCAGGACCAGGGCTCCGGCCGCCCCGGCGACTACCGCCAGGACCTGCTCGGCACGCTCCGGCTGACCCGCCAGGTGAACACAGATCCCCGGCTGCGCGGCCAGCCGTTCGGCCGCCCGCCGGATGCTCTCGGCGGGCCGGGACTGGGGTTGCACCCAACGCGGGCGCCAGCCCTCCCCCACGTGAGATGGGGCCGCCCCGTCGAGCCCGGCCAGCAGGGACTCGGTAGGGTCCAGCCGACGCTCCAGGGTCGGACGCGCGGCCTCGCCGGGGTGGATCAGACCGCTCGACCAGAGGGGCGAGGCGCGGACCGCGGCGCGCACCGCGGCCGGATCCGCGGCGTCGCCGAACAGGAGTTTCAGGGCCAGACCCAGTGTCAGCCGGCGCGCGCCGCCGCTGAGTTCGACGACCGTCGCGGCGCCATCCTCGCTCAGACAGGGCAGCACGGCGAAAGCAAGCAGGTCCAGATCGAACCCGGACAGCCCGCAGCCGGCGCTGATCCGCCCCAGCGGCTCGCGCTCCGGGTGGTCGGCAAGGGCGGCGAACAGGTTTGTGGACGCGGCGGCGATCCACTCGGCCAGGGCGCGCGGGTCCGCGACGGGCTGGTACGCGGTGACCAGGCGCCGCAGGCCCGCGTCCTCCGGGCGGCGCAACAGCAGGCGCCCGGCGGCCAGGGCCAGCCACAGGTCGAGCAGGGCGACCGGCGCCGCCCGCGGCACAAGGCTCACCGCGCTCATCCCGATTCTCCGAAGCGCAGGCGCAGGGTGCGCCCGAGCCAGGGCACCCAACCCGGATCCTGGTCCCAGCCGGCACGGCGCAGGGCCAGATCCGCCGCGGCCAGTGGCCAGGTCAGTTCGGCCTCCCAGTCGGTGACGCGCAGCCGTCCCGGACGCAGCAGGAGCCGGGCGAGCAGCAGGTCCGCCGCGGTGCCGATGGCCGGTGTCGATGAACCGAAGATCCGGCGCGACGCACCGGGCGCGAAGGCGGTTTCCGCCGGGATGACGGCGCTCAGGGCGGCCAGCAGGTCGGCGGCCGCCGTGGGGTCCCGCACCGGGATAGCGGCGATGCGCGCCCCCCAGTCGCACTCCGGGGCAAACACCGCGAGCAGGGGCCGCTCGCGCTCCTGCGCCGCCGCCAGTTCACCGGGCGGCAACGGGGCCAGGACCCGGCGCAGCGCGGTGAGTGCCAGGTCGCCCAGACGGCTCGCCAGGTGCGGCGCATCCGGGAGCAGCCCGAGCTTGAGCAGCGGCCGGATCAGGAGCAACAGGCCCCCGGCATGGATCGGCAGGCCCGGCGTCCCATCGGTCGATCCCTCGTCCGCCGCGCCGAACACGCGGCCGGAGTCCGGGAACGACTCGGCCGCTACCGCGCCCCCGGTCCCCTGATCGGGTCGCCCGGCGACCGCCGGCCGCCGCGCGCCAGGGTGGGAGTCGGCCGCGGCCGCGGCCGGGAGCGTCGGGCCGACCGCGGGCGAGCCCGCCCACTGGACGAGCGTCCGCGCGATCAGGTCCAGGATCAGGGTTGGCGACAGCCGACAGACCGCGGGGTACCGGGCGAACAGCGCGGCGGCCAGCCAGGGGGCGGCCCGGCTCAGGCCGGCGGCATCCGCGCCCCCGGCGGCAACCGTCAACGATTCGGCCAGCCCGCGGAGACGGCCCAGCCCCTCCCGCAGGAATGCGGCCCGCGCACGCACGGCCCCGCCGTCATCCGTCGGCGCCCCCTCCCCGTCCGGCAATCCAGGCGCGGCGGCACTCAGACGGACCACCAGTGCGCGGGTCAGGTCCGCCGCCTCCGGTTGGCCGAGCAGGCGGGTGACCCGCTGGTCGGCCGCGGCGAGCGCGGTCATCGTGATCACCGCCCGCGGCGGGTCCAGTGCCAGCCAGCGTTGCAGAATGACGGCGGGTCGCGGGGTGTCCGCCCCGGCGTCCACCAGCGCCGAAACCCACCAGGCCGGGGACACCCCGGCCGCGGCCAGTTCCAGGTAGCGGCGCTCCGCCGCCCAGGGGTCCGGAAACCAGACCTGATCCGCGGCCTCGACGTCAGCCCCCGCGGGCACCCCGGACAAGGACTGCGCCAGCGCCTGCTCACAGGCATCGGCCCAGCCCTGAGAGAGGCGAGCACTGTCCACCGCAACGCCGACCCGCAGGCGCAGGCTCAGCCGACGCACCGCCACCACCGCGCTGGCCGGCAGCCCGGCGCGGGCCAGGGCGCGGCCGGCAATCCCGTCCAAATCCTGCCTGAGCCGCCCGCCGAGCACGGCGCGGACCTGTCCGGTCAGCGCCGCGACCCGGTCCGGGTCCGCGGCCCGGATACGGGTCGCGAGCCGACCGATGGCGAGCGTGGCGGTCATGGCCTAACGGCTCGGCGTGCGCTTGATACGCTGCAGAGCGGCTAGATTGCCGCCGTTGATACGCAGCACCGTGGCGGCGGAGTCGAGCAGCGGCTGGTTCTCGATGGAGGTGCCCGCCTTAACCTTCTCAATCGCCGCCGCCGGGGTGGACCCGGCGCGGATCTCGGTCTCCAGCGCGTCCGCCACGGCCGTCGGCACGCCTTTGCTCAGAACCTCCGCGCCCGCGGTGGCCGCCGCCCGCTCCGTGGTGAAGGCCGCGGTGAACTGCTTGTAGGTTTCAGCGCCCAGGAGTGCCTCGGCCTCGGCCGGGGAGCGCGCCAAGACCGCTTCGGCGGTCAACTCGGTCTTGGCATCCGGCACATAGTCGCTGATCTTGCGCTCGCCCATGGTCCGGCGCAGGTCCGCGTAGAGTGAGCGGGAGTCGTTGTCCGCAAAGACCTTGGGACCCGCGGCCGTCAGGGCGTCCGCCACGGTCCCCTGGCGCGCGGCGGCCCGGCCGATGGCGAGCTTGTCGACCACCGCCAGGGTCTGGATCGGGGGCTGGACGGCGGCCAGGATCTGCATGACCTGGTAGTCCGGGTACTCGGCGGCATAGGCATCGGCCACCCGATCGACAGCGGTACGGCGGCGCAGGGTCTCGTCCGGAATCTCAAAGGCCAGGGGCGCCTCGACCGCGGCCACGTCGCGCCGGAATGCCAGGTTGCGGCTGGAGACCGCGAGCTCCGACCCGGAGAGGTCCGCGGCCTGGACCAGCGTATCCTGAACCTCGGGCCGGCCCAGTACGGCGACCATGATGGCACGCTTCTCCGCCGGTTGGGCGGCAAGCGCGCGGCGGTAATCCTGAACCTGGGGCGCCCGGATCTGCGCTTGGTCGCCCGCCGTGTTCTGACCGCTGCCCACCTTGACGATGGCCCCGGCCAGGGTCACCCACTCGATCAGCACCTGGATCAGCTCCAACACATAGAACAGCAGATCCAGGAGCACCAGACGCTGTTTGACATAGACCACGAAGTGCCGCGGCAGCATGTCGAGCCCCAGGCGCTGCATAATCCCGGCCAGGGCCGCGGCCTCCGGGAACAGCTCCGGGTCCAGGTTGGCGAGAGGTCCGCCGGCGGTCGCCGCCGGGTTCACCCCCCAGGCGGTCCCCTGGGGCAGCGCGTCCGCGGCGATCGGTCCGAGCAGCGGGTGCCGCCGGGTGAGCCCTTGCAGCGGCACCACCAGCTTGACGATCTCGGTGCGGCGGTTGACCAGGTGCTCCAGACCCAGCACCCGGAACAGGACCTCAAGGGTGGCGAAGAACCTGTTGGTCGCGAGCACCTTGTAAGCACTCGTCGACTTGTGGGTGTCGAGCGCTGCCGGCTGTTGCGCGCGGTCGTAGAGGGATCGGTCGAGCGTCCAATGGGGCCTGGTGACCTGAATCGGATCTTTATCGAAGACGTTGCCCAAATCCTCCAGAATGTCATCGTCGTGCAGCGCGACGACGCCATAGGTGATGACATTGGTATTGTCGAAATAGCGTGCCGCCTCAGCCATGCCGCGGCGCACCAGGGGCGAGACCAGGAAGTCCCCGGCCCCGGCCATGGCGAAAATCTCGTCGAACGCGGTCACGCCGATGTTTGAGTCCGGGTTGTTACCCTGGTCTTCCTGCGGGTCGAGCCGCAGCGGCAGGAAGCCGATGGGCGGAATGTGCCTGAAGCCGCGGGTATAGAGATCGTTGCGGAAGGGACGCAGGGGCTCGCGGGTCAGCCCCTCCGCCAACATGCATTGGAACTGATGGATGCGCGCCCAGGCGGCGGCGCGGGGCGGGGCGCCGAAGCGGGTGCGGTGCCAGTCCTCGGCCGGGGTGTCGCAGAGGGTCCGGCGCGGGATCCACTGATCCAGGAACAGCACGGTGCCGTCCTCGGCCAGGTGGAGCATGGCCAGCGCGATGGCCCCGGCATCGTGGCGCCCGGGCCCGGTGTCCCGGCAAAAGACCCCGTCGGCCAGAAAGTCCGGGTCCCAGCGCCGCCACAGCGGGTGCTCGAAGACATCGAAGTAGTAAGCGGACAGCGTGCCGCGCAAGTCCCAGGCGGTGCCCAGGTCCGGCCGCAGCGGCAGTTCCACCGGGAAGCGCACCAGCGAGAGCCCGAAGCCGCCGCGCCAGGCATCCGCCCGACAGGTGACGGGGGCGGCCCCGGCGCAGACCTCTCCCATGACCTTGGCCCCACCCTCATCGGTCTCCCCGGCCTCGATGACCAGCAGATAGGTCCCGGGGGGCACCGCCGGACCGCCGCTGGTGGGGCCGGCCGGATCCGGGGCGAGACAGAGGCAGGGAGCAAACTCGGTCCCGCCGCCGACCACCCGCTGGGGGGTCTTGCGATAGGTACCGATCAATTGCTCCACGGTGAAGTTGAACGCCTGAGAGACCAGGATCGGCCGGCCGAAGTGGTCGAAGGCGAGCCCGCGCTGGAGCGCGATCTGCCGGTTCACCGGGAAGCCATTAGCCCGCTGGTTTTGATCGACATTGGGAAGGACCGGGGTAGCGTTGGCCCCGTCGACCGCAAGCCCCAACCCCCACGCGATACCGGGCATGAGTGCATGGGCGTTGAGCCGGGATCTGGCGTCGAAATAGGTGTCCTGCCGCGACAGCGCTTCGGCGGTAAGATAACGCCCGTTGAACCAATTGGTCCGGCGCAGGTTGTTATCGCCGCGCACGTCCCCCGCCGGGCCGCCGGGCAGGCCCTGCGCCGCCCCCTGAGGGCTGAATCCGGTGAGATAGTCGGCGACCAGCCGCTCCTCGGCCAGGGTCAGGTTCTCATTGCCGGCCATTTTCGCCATGACCCTGAAGAACCCCGGGTCCACCTTCATCTGACTGTATGCGCTCATGTTGGACTCCGGGTCAGGCGGTGACTTGGTAGACGGAAGACAGGCAGGCGTCGCGGCCGCCGGCGGTCGGCACCGAGTCGCCCACCACGCCGGCCAACAGGCGGCCCTGGATGTCCAGCAGGGCGTGGTCGCCGGTGCCGGAGAGCAGGACCTGGAATCGGGTCGCGGGCACCCAAGCCCCCGCCACCGCGATGACGATGCCGGTCGGGGTGACCGCGCGGCTGGCGACCGTCGGCTCCTTCCAGCCGGGGCCGGCGGGGTCCCAGTACAGCACCCGGACGGACGGGGCGGTCAGGGTTGCCGCGTCCACCGCGGCGCTGGTGGTCACGGTGATGATCATCTCGCCCGTCTCCTCCAGCGCGGCGGAGACGCCGACCGCCTGGAAGGCGGTGGCGCCGGGCGCACCGTCCAGGCGCACCCCGAGCGCCAGGTCGGCGACCGCCTGGAGCGAGGGCAGGATGGCGCGGACCCCGTTGTCGATCACGCCGGCCAATTCGACCCGCTCGACCGGCTCACCCACCGGCCGCAGATCCAGCGCCGCGAGCAAGAGCGGGGCCTCATCCGCCCCGCCCCAGCAGCGGGCGAGGTCCAGGCTGGGGTTCAGGATCAATTCGAGCAGCCGTTCACGCACCCCAGGCGGAGCGCTGAGTGCGGTGATATCGCGCTGGGTGGCGGCGGGATCCGGCGGCGCCTCGGCCTGAAGACAGACCCGGTAGCCGTCGAGGATGCGCGAGTGGACCAGCGCGGCATCGCTGTCAGAGCAGGGGGGGGTCACGGCCGGCACCGGGGCGCTCAGACAGGCGCGGTAGCTCAGCACCACATAGACCCGGCGGCGCGGATCCGGGTCCTCTTCCTCACCGTCAGCCTCGCCCGGCGCTGCCGGCGGCGCCGCGAGGTCACCCCAGAAGGGGGTGGCGGCGAGTCCGGTCAAGTCCAGGCAGACCCGCTGCGGGACATAGATCTCCCGCCCCAGGGCATCAATGGCGAGCCCAGGGTCGCAGATCAGGCGCAGCCCCGCCGGCTCGGTACTGACCTGCTCACGCACCCGCAGCCCCCAAGCGGTGCCGGCCCCATGCAGCAGGGCGTTGTGCAGCCGGCTGCGCAGCAGGAAATAGCGTTGCTCGGTCTCGAAATCCTCGGCCCCGAGCAACTGGCCGTAGTGGTAACGCAGCCGGGTGAAGGGGTCGCCCGGAGTGGCGGGGTCCTGGTCATCCAGCGGGGCGAAGGTCTCGGCGGTCATTGTGCTCATAGCGCCGTCCCCCATGGGGTCATGGGTTTGAAGGAGGGGTAGCGGTCGTCGTCGCGGCCGCGGTGGAGGGTGGTGAAGCCCGACAACACGGCGTCGCCGAGCACCGCGGGGGCGGGACGCCGCACCGACCCCAGGTGTGAGATGCCCACCAGACTGGCGCTGCCCACGCGGTAGCCGGCGTCCAGCCAGCACAGGCGGTGGATGGTGTGCGCCGGTTTGTGGGTCTCGATGGCCAGATCCAGCACCGCCTCCAGGACCGCATCGCAGGGGCGCGGGACGATGACGGTAAAGCGGTGGGCATGACGCCGATAGAAGCCGATCAGCGGATCGTCCGGGAGCGGATCAGCGGGCGCCGCGGCTGGACAGGGGTGGTCGTCGCCCGCCCGGCGCAGCAAAAGGGCCGCGTGCCCGACGGCCAAGTCGCGCTCCCAGGACTCGGCGCCGGTCAGGTCGAAGGCCCCTTCGCGCCCGCCGATCTCCAATCCGGGACCCAGGGCGGAGTCGCCGACAAAGGCCGCCGTGGGCCGCCGCAGCCGGAACCCCTCGACGATCTGCACCGCCGATTCGGCGAGGATCGAGAGCAGTCGGGTCAGGCCCGGCAAGGTCCCGCGCGCCCGATAGAGTGGCGCGATCTCGATCAGGAGTTGGCGCCGCACCCCCTCGCGCACGCGGTCGTCGAAGACCAGGGCGAGAAAGGAGGCGAGCCACTCCAGCGCCTCGCGCGGGGCCAGGCGGGGGTCGAACAGCCGCTGGAGCACGTCGATCCGCCCATCGAGTTCCGTGGTCCAGCCCTCGAACAGCGCCAGCGCCCGCTCCGTGGCCGCCCCGCCCTGCTCCTCGGCCCGCCAATAGGCGGGCAGATAGTCCAGCAGCGAAGGGCGCGGGAAACTGGCGCGCAGGGCAAAAAGCGCGGGGCCGCGCCGGCGGGTGCCGGCGAGCCGCAGACGCAGCCACAGGTAGCGCCCGGGCGGGGCAACGATCAGCCATTCATGGGTCTGCAGCGCCGCGGGTACCGCCGGCTGGACCCCGCGATGCGGGGCCAGCGGGTCCTCGGCGGGGCGCTCCAAGTCCAGCCCAGGGAGCGGCAGGTCGGCGCGGCCCGGGCGGGCATCAGCGAAGCCGAGCGGCACCCAACCCTCGGCCTCCTGCGTCGTCAGCGAGCCCAAGGGCAGCCAGGGGTCGTTCAGGTCGGGCATGACGAGGGCGCTGCCGCCGCTCGGGATCAGGTCGGCCGGCAGCCGCCGCCCGCGCCGCACGGCGAACGGCGGCAGATCATCGCCGGTCTTGGCCTCCACCGTCACGGCACAGTCCGCGGGCAGGCAAAGATCCAGGAACAGGCGATGCCAGACACAGGCGAAAACGCCCGAGTCCAGGGCGAAGGTCTCCACCACGCCCTCACCGCGCAGGGACTGCTCACGGGGATAAAGGACCCGGGCACCGGCGGCGGTGGTGGCATAGACCTGACCCGCCTCCAGCCAGAGGGCGCGCCCGTCGAAACCGCGCACCGCGAATCCCCGCTCCGCCTCCGGCCCCGTGGACTTGAGCAACATCTCACGGAAGAAGAAGGGCCGAGGGTCGCCCGGCCGATGCGCGGGTTCACCCACCAACAGCGTATCGGCGCCGGTCAGGATCAGATGCAGCGGGTCCCTCACCATGGGCAGACCCCAGAGGGTGACCCCATCCGCGCCGATCACCAGCAGCCGGTGCGCACCGGCCGCCCCGCGCAGCAGCGCGACCGCGCGCGGGAAGCGCGGGTCCGCGGCGAGCGCGACTAGGGCCTCGCCGGCCGCCGGGTGCGGCACCTGATAACCCCGCCATTCGCCGCCCCAGGGTTGCACCAGGAGCCGGGACGTCGCGGCCTCCGTCACCACCAGGCCGAGGGCGGTACAGCCGAGCAGCAGCGGATCCGAACCCGGCGGGCAGCGCCAGCGACGCCTCCACCCGCAGATCCGGCGCCAGCAGCCGCACCGTCCGGCCCGGGTGATCCAAGAGCCAGAGCCGGCCCCAGGGGTCCTGGCCGATCGCGGCGGGGGCCGCCGGAACCGGGGGCGGCGCCAGGGGCGCGAAATCCAGACCAGCGGGCGCCGACGGGTCGGTTGCCGCCGCCGGCGTCGGCAGTTCCATCCAACCCTGGGGTGTCAGCAGCGCGAGCGGCCGACCGCCGCCGCCGGCCAGCACCCGACTCGCGGCGCAACGGTCGGGGGCACAGGCGATCACCACCGCTGATCCCATGACCGCCCGCCAGGCGGCCAGGTCGGCCGGGCTCAGAACCGCGTCGCCGCCGCCCGCGCCGTCGGCGCCGGCCAGCACCACGGCCCCGGACGCGCCGGGCTGCCCCTCGAGGCGGGTCCCGTCGTGGTCGCAATGCCCCCACATGGGGCGGCCGGTGAGCTGGGCGAAAGCCGGAGTGGGCATCAGCATTCCTCCTTGCCGACCGGGACCGGCATGGCGTCCACCGGCAGCGGCGCGGGCTCAGTGTCCAGCGGCGGCAGGGGTTCGGCCACCGCGTCCGCCCCGATCGCCACCCGCACCTCCAGCAGGACCGGCAGTTGCCAGGGGAGCAGCGGGACGGTCTGGGTCACCGGGGCCGGGGTGCCGTTGCGGCTGATGGACTGGCCGACGATCAGGACCTCATTGACCAGCCGCACCCCCTGAACCCGCAGCACCGCCGCTTCACAGTCACGGTCGCGCACGGCGCGGCCGAAGGGCCAGCCGGAACCGTCCGGTCCATAGGGCGGCAATGGGGCAAGATGCTGGCGCAGGGCCAGTTCCACATGGCGCCGCAGGGTCTCCTCCCCGGTTCCGGCGTCCGGCTCCACGGCCACCGAACAGGACAGCCGCACATACTGGGGCGGGGTCACATAGAGTTCGGTGGTCACCAGGCGCCGCGGCTCCAGGTGGGCGCAGACCCGCCGCAACTGCTCCCGGTCCGGCGTGGGTTGGTCGGGGTGCAGGGGGTCATAGGTCGGCAGCACGATCAGGGTGACAGTGCCGGGGACGCCGTCGACCCGCTCGTGCGGCTTGTGGCGGGGCAGGCAGTGGGCACGGCCGACCGCGGTGCCGGGGGTCTCCAGGGCCAGGGTCACGAAGTCTTCCGCGGCCACCGCCCGGTCGTTGGTGCGCAACACCGTGGGGATGCGGGCGGCGGCGGCATCCTGAGTTTCGGCGTCGGCGCCGCCCTCCGCGGGCAGCGGGTTGGTGGCCTTCAGCGCCAGGGCGCCGGGCGGCGAGCCGGCACGCACCCGGTTGATCCGCGCGGCCCCCAGATTGCCCTGGACCCCGCCGCCATAGCGATACGACTGGCAGCGGATGGCCTCGCCCGGCAGCGGGATGCGCCCATGGATGCCGTCGCCGAAGGTGACGGTCCCGTCGCCCGGATCCAGGGTATAGAAGGGGTCGTCGGGTCCGGCCAGCGCCAGGTCGTCCACCCGGGTCCAGTTCTCCCAACCCAGCACGCCGCGGACCTGGATGCGCTCGGCGTCCAGGATCGCCGGGGTGCGCGAGAGCCGACCGGTCTGCCCGGTCCGACCGTTCCCATAGCCCAGGATCTCCGGGGGCGCGGTCACCGCCTGCTCCACCCGCACCATGTTGGCATCGATGAAGCGCAGCCGGATCGGCGGGTGAGCGGAGTCCGCCCGGCCCAGACGAATCCATGCCAGCACACGGGCGGCGAGCTGGTCGTCGTCCAGCCGCGGCGGCAACTCGCCGACCCCGAGCAGGTCCGGGTCGGGCGGGGCGAAGGCGTCCGCGGTCCAGTTGCCGAAGGGGGGAGTGCCGTCCGGGGCCTTATCCGGCAGCCGCAGACGCAGGGTGCCGGACCGGGTGAGCCCGTCGGTGCTGTCCGCCACCACCGTCAGGCGCTGGTAGAGCACCCGATCCACCCGTCGCGCCGCGCCGGAAAAGCGCCCGGTGGAGACCTCGAAACGGACCGGCCACCGGGGCGGGTCGGCGCCCGGGTCCGGGCAGCGCGCGTGGTCGGCGGCACCGCAGAGGGTGTCGTCGGTGCGCACGCCCAGATTCAGGACCTGGCCGGCCAGCGCACCGCGAATCTGTTGCAGGGCGGCGGCGTCGTTCCCGAGTTGCTTGAACACCGGTGCCGGGGCGAGCAGCGCCAGCCAGATCCGACCGTCCCGGCTGGACGCGGTGGAAACCCCCGCGGGCAGCACCCCGCCCGCGGGGGCGGGCAGCGGCACCGGCTGGTACTTGGCCAGCAGCGGGGCGCTGCCCAGGTGGTCCTCAAGCAAGGTGTTCAGGTTGTCTTCCCCGCCCGCCAGCACAGCGCCGTCGTAGCCCTGTTTGATCCAGGCGGTCAATTCCACCGGCAGCGCGGTGACCTCCTCCAGTGCCTGGAAACGGACCTCCCCGGCGGACAACTCCAGCCGCGGGGTCCCGCCCGCGAGGAACTCCGGCGTCACCGGCTGGAACGCCTTGGGCGGCAGCTCGAGGCGCACCTGCGCCTGGGCGATCCGCGCGGGGTTGGGGAGGATGGCCAGCAGCCGCAGAAACTCCAGCCGCGACGCCTCCGGCACCCGATTGAGCCGATACAGCAGATTGTCGCCCAGGGCGGCAAAGAGCTCGATCAGGGCGATCCCTGGATCCGAGGCATTATGGTCGGTCCACTCCGGGGCATGAATGGGGATGCGGCGCTTGAGCTCGGCGCTCAGGTCCGCGAAGCTGCGATCGTCCAGGCGCGGCGGAATGATGGCCATCAGGCACCCCCGCTGAGATAGAAAGGAAAGACCAGATTGCGCGCCCCGGGCTCACCCAGGACCTCATAGCGAATGGCGATGCGCAGCACCGTGGGTTCGCGCTCGTCGGTGGCAACCCCGACCGACTCCAGCCGGATGCGCGGCTCGTCGCGCGCCAAAGCCTCGGTGACGGTGAGCCGGATGCGGGTGCGCAGCTCCAGCCCGTTGGGCGCGAACAGGAACCGGCGCAGTCCGGCCCCGTAATTCGGCCGGGCGATGCGCTCCCCGGGCTCGGTGAGCAGGATGGCGCGGATGGACTGCTCCACCGCGGCGACTCCCGCGACCCAACCGAAGCCGGCCGCGGTCACCAAGGGAAAACGCAACCCTTGTCCCAATTTGGACTCGCTCATGCGCTCCCCCCGGCGAACGGCTCCCTGGCGAACGGTGTCGGGCTGCTCATGGTCATGACCCCTTCTTTGGGAACGGTATGCAGAATTTCAGCAGCAGCATCCAGGTGAATCCCGGAATCAGGATCAGGATGCTGAAGATCAGACTGAACAAGACCATCGCGCAAATGGTGAGCACCGGAATGCCGAAACTGCAGATAAAACCGATGCCCCAATCGCGCTGGGTGTCGGCCATCTCTTCCCCGGCGACGATCCCGGAACGGTCGGGGGCGGTAACCGCCGCAAAGGGCCGCGCCCGCGCCTTGGCCAGGCGCGGCAGATCGCGCAGGAGCTTGGGGATGTCCGGCAGCTTGAGGACCGCCGGGCGCCCGCCCAGCAAATCGGTCGGGTCGGCGATGGCAAAGGGTTCGCTGCGTCCGGTCCAGATGACCTGCGCCGGCTCGCAGGGGTGGCGCCCGGCCACCCGCACCCAGCACCAGACGGCATAGAGGTGATCGGCATCGAAGCGCAGCCGCGGCGCCGACTCGCGGGCGCGCGCCTCGGGCAGCGCCAGTGACTCGGGGGCGAGGACGAAACGGTTCGCGGCCTGGTCCGCAAACTGCGCGAGCGTGGCCGCGACGGACGGAAAGCCGGGAAGGATCAACAGACCCTGCGCCGGCTGCTCGAACAGACTGGCCCCGGCGGCGCGCAGCGGCAACAGACCCCCGGCGATTCTAAAAACGCCGGTGATCTCACCGGCCAGCGTGGCGGCCCGGGCGCGCAACTCGGCCCCGACCACCCCGCCCGCGGCACCGAGCCCCGCGTCCAGCCCGGCATAGAGATCCGCCAGTGCGACCCCGGCCCGGTGGACGCCGAGGAGGCGGCCCGCGTTGGGAAGCGCGTGGTAGGAGATCGGCGCCCAGGGCGGCGCGGTTCTGGGGTCGGCACGCCCGGCCTCCAGGGCCAACACGGATTCGATTTCTTCCCCAAGGGCCGCCGCCGTAGCGATTGGGTTGCCATCCATATCCACAGCGCGCAGCCGCCCCCCGGCGTCCCCCAAGCCCACGCGCGGGCTCAGATAGGCGGCCAGGGCCAGGCGGTGACCGCGCAGACGCAGGACCGCAAGCAGCAGCAGGGCCGACAGATCCGCCGCGCCGAGCACACTGGAGTTGCCCTGGGTCGGTGCAGGGATGACGCCGGTATTCAGCCAGTGGTCGACCACCTGATGCAGCCGTTCGCGCACCAGCCGGTCCCAGTCCAGGGTATGTTGGGTGGTGTTCTGATGCAGCCATTCGGCCGGCTGGGCACCCGACTCCGCGGGAACCTCGTCGCTCATCGCGGAAAAGGCGTCCGGCTGAATCGCCTGGCTGGATGCCCCGCTGGACTGCCACAGCAACTGCCCGGTCGGTACCTGCCCGGCGATGTCCAGGTGGGCGGTCGCCGCCGCGGAGACCCCGGTCCACAGGGCCGCGATGGCGCGGCGCAGCACCCAGTCCACGCCGGTCGCAACGGCGTTGTGGATATCCAGCGGGGCGGAGAACCCCAGGTGACCGGGGTTATTGATCAGGATGCGGGCATTGGTGATCTCCCCCGCCGTCGGGCGCGTCGGCAGGAGGGCGTCGACGAACAGGATGCGCAGCTCAGGTGCGGCCCGAGCGCGCAGGGCGGGCGCCGCGGCAAACAGGTCATTGAGTGTCGTTCGGCTCCGGGCAGCCAGGGTGGCGGCGATGGTGGTCACCGAACTTTGGGAGAGCCGCGCCGTCACCGCCTCCTGAGCGCTGCTGAAGACCGGCAGATAGCCGAACAGGGTGCAGTGCTCCGCGGCCTGGCCGGCATCCGGCGGGACCAGGGCCAGGGGTTGGCTGGTCAGGGCGACGGGCGGCAGCGCCTGCCCGACCGGGATGTCCAGCAATCCGTGCAGCGCCGCCTGGGCGCTCACCCTGAGGTCCGCGAACGGCAGTGCCGCCGGGTCGACCGGCAGGTGTTCGGCCGACGCGGCGGGCGGGTCCGGCGGGCGCATCTGCCCATCGAGCAGCCCGATCCAGGCGCCGTGCTGGTCATCCACCGCGATCCAATCCTGCCAGTGCTCTTCGGTAGGGTGCCGCACCAGGCGGCGGATCACCGCCCCGGACTGCATGACCCGCGGGCGCGCCAGCCGCGGCCAGCCGGGTGAGCGACACACCACATCGAAGGCGATGAGGTTGAAGCGCTCATGCAGCGGCAGATACAGCTTGCGCAGCCAGGGCGGCGTGCCGCTCGGGATCCCGTCCGGATCGATCCCGCCCCCGGACTCGGGTTCGAAGGCAAGCAGTGGACCGCGCGCGATGGAGTTCGGATAGCGTTTGGCGCCGACGGTGTCCAGCATGGCATCCGGGGGCTCGGACCAGTCGCGCCAGGGCAGGAGCCTGGGCAGCGTCCGGGTCTGCCCGGCCACCGCCAGGAAGTCGTCCATGAAGCCGTCGGTCGCGAAGGACAGGATGAGCGGCGGTCGCGCCGCCGGGGCCTGCGTCAGGTCGCGCAGGAAGAAGGGGGCGACGGCGACCAGAACCTCCCGCGCCGCGAGGCGCAGAGCCGGTACCAGGAGCCGTTTGGATGGCTTGGCGCTCACCAGATGTTCCCCGCCCCCGGCGTATAGCTCGCCGAGACCACGCTGTTGGTAATCACCGTATCCGCCTTGACCACCCCGGAGAACTTGGACATCGCCGCGTCCACCGTGACCATGGCGGCCGTGATGTCGAGCCCCGCCGGGGCCTGGATCTTGACCTTGACGTTGGCGGTAATCTCGATGTTGCCGGCCGCGTCGATCTTGATCTTGGCGCCGTTGGAGTGTTCGAGGGTGACAGTGCCCCCGGCGCTATCGTCCAGGGTCAGGGTGTGTCCGCTCTGGGTCTCCAACACCACCTTCTCGGCCCCGGCGGTGTCGTCGAAGGCGAGCCGGTGACCGGAGCGGGAGGTGACCGAGCGGACGTTGTTGTCGCTGTCCATGGTCTCCGGCGGGGCATCCACGCCGTTCCAGAGGGCACCGATCACCACCGGGCGGCGCGGATCCCCGCCGACAAAGGCGACCAGAACCTCATCGTCGACCTCGGGGATGAACCAAGTCCCGCGGTCGCCGCCGGCCATCAGGGTCGCCAGGCGCGCCCATGCCAGGGCCGCGCCGCCGTCCGCCGCCGCCACGAAGGGCAGGCGCAGCTGCACCCGCCCCTGGGCGTCCGGGTCCTGCACGTCGGTCACCTGGGCCGGATAGACGCCGTAGAGGCGGAAGCGGTCCTGACCGACTGCGGCGGGGTTGGCGCCGGGGATCATGATCCGTCCCCCAGGTCGGCCCGCTGGGCCTCGAATTCGGTGCGGTAGCCGTCCACCTGGTCGAAGCGGTGCGTGACGGCGGTGACCAGATAGGTCCCGGCGAACCAGGGACCCAGATCCACCAGATTGACCCGTGAGCCCACCCGCAAGGACGGCGTCCCCTTGGTGGTTCCGACCCCGCGCACGAAGCGGCGCGCCCGGCGCCGCATCGCCGCCTCCGCCAGGGTGCGCGCCTCGGCACCGGTGGCCGGGGCTTCCAGATGCAGATCCTCGGCGGCCTCTGGGAAGACGTCGGCCACCACCTCGGGTCCGAGCCGCCCGCCGCTCGCCTCCGGGCGCACCGCGTCCGCGCCGGCGCTCTCGTGGATCGCCTCCTTGGCGGCGACGTCCCAGCCATGAACCCGCACCGCGCCGCGCTGGTGGGCCAGGTCGGCGAGCACGGTGAAGCGGATCAGGTCGTTCTCACGGGTGAGCTTGATGGGTGGATCGTTGGCGTTGACGGGCTCCAGCACCCGCACGGTACCGTCGCGCAGCCCGATCAGGGCATCCCCGGTGCGCTCCCGCAAGGCACTCAGGTCATCTTGATTGACCTGCCATAGGGCGGTGTGACTGGCCCCGTCGCGCGCGACCTCGGCGCGCAGACCCGCGTCCTCCAGGATGCGGGTCGCGATTGCCCCATCAGTCTGATCCTCGCTCAAACGTGTGCGGCGGCGATAGCGCAACCCGGTCAGGGCGTCCTCGGCGAGCAGGGTCAGCTCCGGCGCACGCAGTTCCGGGTAGGCGGCGCCGATGCCGGTAATGAGCCCCTCGAAAATCGGCTCCGGCGCGCCGGTAACAGCGAAGGCGATGCCGATGCGTTTGCCGAAGTCGATGGCGGTCCGGTCAAAGTGGACGAAGTCGACCGGCTTGCCCTCCTCCCGGCTCCCCCAGTTGAGGAAGACCGCCTCCAGGGAGGCCACGCCGGCCGCGTCCGCCCGCGCCTCCAGCCGGATCAGATCCGCTTCCAGGCGCGCGGCGGGAGCGCCGTCCACCTGGATGCGTGGGCGACCCGCGGCGCTGAGTTCGGGCTGGCCGCTCATGGGCAGTCGCCCCGCCGACGCAGCCAGCGCTCGATTTCTTCCGCCACCAGGGCGCGGACCAGCGGACGCAGGTCCTCGATCTGCACCTCGAAGGCCGCCCCCTCCTGCGGACTGAGCGCAGCACCGGATTCGCCGCCGCCCGTTGGCGGGGACTCGATGGTGGTGGTCATCTCACCGATATGCACGGTCATCGGTCACCCCCGCCCGACCCGTCGCCTGACTGACGCGCGGACTGACCGGAGGCTGCCGTACCGCAGCGACGGCAACCGCACCCGGGCGGGTGGACGGCGGCCGTCGCCGCGGCGGGCGACAGCGACTCCCAGCGCGGGCGACGCTCGCCCAGGTCGCGGGAGACCGGCGGACCGCCGACGCTGAGCAGGGGAACAGCGAGGCCGAGGGAACGCTGGGGCGCGAGCGGCGGACTGCCGCGGACCGGAAGCGGCGGTGCCGCCGCGGTGCCGCCGGAAGCCGCGGCGGGAGCCGGTCGGGCCAGCGCCCCACCCGCCCGCTGGTTGGCGACAACGGCGGCGAGTCCGGCCGCGCGGCTCCCCGGGGCCGGACCCTCGGGGGCCCAGGGGTTGGGGACGGCACCGGCGGCGGCGAGTCCGGGCGAAGGCTGAGGCAGCGCCAGACCGCTGCGCCCCAGGTCCACCCCGCCGCCCGCTCCGCCCGCACCGCCCGCACCGCCGCCCAGGGCCGCGGCGCCGAACAGGTCCACCGCGGCGGCGGCGTCCAGGTGGACCCCGGCCCCCACCGAGAGACCGATATCGGCAGACGCGCCGAACTTGGCTGAAAGCCCCAAATCCGCCGACAGTCCCAGGTCCAAATCCAGATCGAGGCCGACCTCGAGTGCGAAGCTCGCGCTCAGATCCAACCCCAGCCCGGCGCCGAAGGGGCCGCCCGCCCCCAACACGCTGCCGGCCCCGGCAGCGGCGGCCTGGGCGCGCGCGCCGCCGGCGGCCTGCTCGACCGCCTGACGGCGCCGGGCGGCGTCGGTAGCGGCCACGTCGTAGCGGAACTCCTGTTCGGTCAGGGTCAACTGGACCTTGGACCGCAGCGGCACCCCGCTCGGGCTGAAATACTCGAACACCTCCTGATGCGAGCTGATGACCCCGTTGAAGATCAGGGTCCCCCACGCGAACTGGACGCGCCGCGGGGCCTGCTCCTTACCGCTGCCGAACACTTGGAGCAGATCGGCGATGGGCTTGGTGCGCAGGCGCACATCCAGCAGTTCCTCGCCGCTCCCGCCGTCACCGGCCTGGCCGTCGCGCGGGCGGGTGGAGTCGAAGACACATTCAAAGTTCAGGGTCGCCTTGGAAGCGCCGACGTTCTGCACCTGCTGGCGTCCCTTACGGCCTTTGTCCTTCTGCTCACCGCCCGAGACCTTGAGGGTCAGGGTCTCCGGATTGAAATCGAGCGGGATGGCGCGGGACTCCTCAAGCTGCTTGCCCCCGGCAGCGAACGGGATCAGCTTGGCGCGTTTGAATTCGGCGGTGCTCATTGCGGCTCCCGGCTCAGGCCCTCATGGACGATGTGCAGTTCCTCCAAGGGCACTTCACGTCCGGCCGCGGCGTTGAGATCCGCGGCCTTGACCTTGTTGACAATCCCGTTCTCGAAGCGCCACACGCCGGCCGGCGCCCCCGCCCCGCTGGCCTGGTAGACCCGGACCGTGCCGGCGACATAGGGCAGCGGAAAGGTGCCGTTCAGGCAATGCTGCACCCAGGTCCAGAAGGCCGGGTCCAGTGACAGGCCGCGCTTGAGCACCAAGGGGGGATTGGTGGTCTTGCCGACCAACTGACGCGCGCCGCGGTTGTAGCCGCCCTCGCGGAAGGTCACCGGCTCCAGGGTGATCTCGAGTCCGGAGACCTCCGAGAAGGCGCCGCGTGCCCCGAGCGCGAGGCCCTCGTCCCCGCCCAGGCCGGACAACTCGATCTGGACGGAAAAGTTATAGTTGGTGAGCAGGACCTCGGTGCCCATCAGGGTGCCTCCATACGTGCATCGTCGGCGCCGTGACGCACCAGCCGAAAGACGATGAACTCCGCCGGTACCGCGGGCGCGACGCCGATCAGCAGGGTCGCGCGGCCCGCGTCCAGGTCGGCCTGGGGGTTGGTGCCGGCATCGCAGCGCACGAAGAAGCTGTCGCTGTCGGTACGCCCGGCCAGCGCCCCGGCATTGAACAGGGGCATGAGCCGGCGCCGTGCGGTGCCGGCCATGGCCGACCAGAGGGCCGCATCGTTGGGCTCGAACGGCGCCCAGGCCAGGTCCGCGGCGAGTTGCGCCTTGAGCCAGTCGATCAGCCGCCGCACGCCGATGTGGGTCCAGTCCGGGTCAGTGGAGGTGGTGCGGGAACCGAGCAGCAGCAGACCGCGCTCGGTGCGCCGAATCTCGTCAATGCGCTCCTCAAACAGGAATCCGGGGTCCGGCAGCCCCTGATCCTCGACCCGGGCGAAGGCACCCAGGACCGACCGGTTGGCGGGCGCGGCCCAGACACCGATCGCGTTCTCCACCTGGGCGACGATGCCGGCCGCGGCGCCCCCGGGCGGGACGCTGAGCGCCGCGCCATCCGCATCCACCCGCAGCCAGGGCGCATAGAGCGCTGCCCGGTCACTGGCCAGCGACCGCCGCCACCCCACGACCTCCCCGGCACCCAGCCCGGGGGGCAGATCGAGCAGGGCGATGCGTCCACCCTGGGCCTCGCAGTGAGCCACCAGCCGCTGTTGGGCCGCGCGGAGATCCGCGGCGTCGAAACCCAGAAGCGGATAACCGCGCACCTGGGGTGGCGCCTCGGCGGGCGACGCGGCGCAGGCGGCGGAAAAGCAGAACGGGTCCGCGGGCAGCGCCGGTGCCGCCGCGGGCGTCTCCGGGGTGCTGGGGTGCAGCAGGTCGGGCAGATAGAGCACAGCGATGGGTTCAAACGGGAAGGCGTCGTCCCAGCGGACCAAGGCGTCCAGCGCGCCGGGCCGAAAACCGAAGGGGATGAGTCGGTGATCGCTGTCCGCGGCGGCCTGGGCCGGGTACATTTCAGTCGCCTCGAAGAACTGCGCACGCCCGGTGGTGACGTTGGCGTCGCGTCCGCGGCGGGAGACCGGCAACTCCGCCCCCGAGAGATAGAGCCCGGTTGGCGCGTCCAACAGCGCCTTGCCGGGGCGCAGCCAGGCGTCTGTGAGCAGTGCACTCGGACGCAGATACTCGGAGCCCCAGGGATCGTCCAGTGTGCCCCACAACCGGTCCGCCTCGGCCCCCGGGTCCTCCGGGTCCGGGTCATGCACCGGCGGCGGACGCAGGCCCTCGGTCGCCGCGCGCCGCCCGATCAACCGCGGCAGATAGCGGGGATGATCCGGGTGCAGGCCGGTGTCTTCCCAGCGCTCCACCAGTCGGCCATCCAGGTGAATCTCCAGGGTCAGCGTCAGCTCCTGCGCGGCACGCAGCAACTCGGGGTCGCGGAAGGCCGCGGTGACGGCGGGGTAAAACTCAACCTCCGCCGCGCCCTGCCGGCTGGTGCCCAACCCGGCCCCCGCGGCGGGATCAGGCGCGATACCGGGCCCCAGACCGGTGACCCGGAAGAGCCGCAGCCGGGGGGCGGCGCCAGGGGAGTCCGGCAAGCCGGTCAGCCGCAGGGTGCTGCCGACCAGGGTACGGCGGTCCGGGGCCAGATAATGGGGCTGCCCGGCGGCGTCGATTGCAAGGTCAAGCGGCAGGGGCCGCGCCACCACGCGCAGCCGCAACCCCAGACCATTGCCCCAGGCCCCGGGGTTGCGCGCGGCCAACCGGGCTTGGCGCCCGGAGGTGCCGCGCAGGGCACGGATACCGGGAAGGATGAACCGGGCGGTGCGGACCATCGCATGATCCAGGCAACGCACCACCACACAGCGCCGGCCGCCGTTGGCAAAGAACAGGCGCACCGCCTGGGGCAGGTTGAGCCCCGGCAGCGCCCGCCCGAACAACGCCGTGAACTGGCCGGGATCGTCGATCCCCACCGGGGTGTTGATCGGACCGCGCTCGCTGAGCCCGATCAGGGCGGCGACATCGAGCCGGACCCGCGGCCGGCGGGCGACCGCGGGGACCTCCTCGAAGACGCCGGGCGGCAGACCGGGCCGCCACAGGCTGCCTTGCAGTGCGACACTCATGGATCCGGAACCTCAGGTCTGACGGGACGGCACATCGGCCGGGGCGGCACGGGCGCGCCCGCGGGGCCGGCGGTCATTCGTACTCCAGGTCCTCACAGACCAGGGTGAGTTCCTCCATCGCCACGTCCGAAGCCCCTTTGGCGGCCAGGGTGGGACCGGTCCATTTGGACGGTCGGGCGTTGACCAGCCGCCAGGTGGCGACCGTGGCCGCGTGGTCCTCGCTCAACAACTCGATGACTACCGTGGCGCGCGCCTGCATGTTGCCCTTGCGCACCGCCACGACCCAGTTCCACAGATCCAGGGCGGCGATCAGTCCGCGCTTGAGGGTGACATCCCCGGCCTTGTACATCAGGGGGATCTTGCGCGGGCGGTTGGCGGCATCCGTGCCCTCCCGATAGTCGGCATAGGTGATCTCGCTCGACAGTCCCGAGCAATCCGAGAACCCGCCCCGGAACTCGCCGCCGCTCCCGGGGGAGATGGTGACCTTGAAGTTGAATGGACCGTAGGGGTCTTCACGCAGGGTTGCCATGTCTGGTCTCCGTAGAAAATTCGGTCGCCGACGATCCGCACCGCGGACCGGGCCTTCGAGAACGGTTCAGGCCCGGACGCCGGGCTTCAGACGAGCGAGGCATCCGCGGTCCACTGGCCGATGCGGAAGATCACGAACTCCGCCGGCTTGGTGGGCGCGACCCCGATCAGACAGACCAGACGGCCGTTGTCCAGGTCCGATTGACTCATGGTGGTCCGGTCGCAACGCACGAAAAAGGCGTCTTCCGGGTTCGCACCCAAGAGGGCGCCCTTGCGCCATTCGTCGTAGAGGAACCCCTCGATGGTGAGACGGATCTTGAGCCAGAGCTCCGCGTTGTTCGGCTCGAAAACCGCCCACTGGGTACTGCGGTCGATTGAATGCTCCAGATAGATGAAGAGCCGGCGGACATTGACATAGGTCCATTCCGGATCCGAGGTGATGGTGCGCGCACCCCACACCCGGTAGCCGCGCCCCTCGAAGAAGCGCAGGCAGTTGATCCCTTCCGGGTTGAGGACGTCCTGCTCGCCCTTGTTGACGTTCCTGGAAAAACGCAGGATGCCGCGGACCGTCTCGTTGGCCGGGGCCTTGTGCACGCCGCGTTCGATATCGCTGCGGGCAAAGATGCCGGCCATGGCACCCTCCGGGGACAGCAGCATGGTCTCGCGCGCCCCGCCCGGGACACTGACGACCAGCCAGGGGTAGTAGAGCGCGGCATAGGTGGAGTCGAATTTGCCGCGGACCTCGCGAATCTCGGCCTGATCGGCGTTGGCGGGCCCGGCCAGGATGGCGAAGCGGTAGCGCAGGTTGCTCGCGTGGGTGATCAGCACATCGTTGACCGCCTGACGGTCGTCGGCGTTCTCCAGCGCGGCGGACCCGGGGGCCGCGACGATGGCGATATCCTCGATCTCGGCCAGGGCCGCGAGCCCGGTTGCCGCGTGCCCGCTGCCTCCGCCCGCGACAGTGGCCGGCTCCAGCGCCCGTCCATCCACGCCCCCGGCCAGCGTCATGGGCGACCGCGCGATCAGGACGTTCAGCAGATCGCGGGCGAAGGAGGTGCGGTCGGCCGGCAGACTGGGCAGATCGGCCACCGGATCGAACCAGACCCGCTGGCCGCGATCGGCCGGCGGCTCGACCCCGTTTGCCGGGTCCTCATGGCGCAGGATGCGACCGACGAACTGGTCGGAGTCCGGATGCGTGGACAGGCGCGGGATCAGGTCCAGCCGGCCCCCGGTCGAGCCGTCCTGGTTGGGTCCGATGGTCAGGTCCAGGGTGATCTTCTGCACCGCGGTCAACCCCGCGGCATTCAGATCCAGTGGATTGGCCGGGGGATTGGCGTCGTTGCTCAGCACCGGGCGTCCCGCCGAGTCGAAACTGACCGAGTAGAAGTTGGTTCCGACCACCGCCTGCGGACCGCTGGACGTCACCACCCGGTCCTTGACCGTTCCACCCCCGGTCACCGCTTCCACCACATCCCCCAACCGCAGCCCGGTGACCGTGCGGTTGGGTGCCGCGCCGGTCAGCAGGTTTCCGCTACGAAACGCGCGGGCCGTCACGACCACATTGCCCGCGGCCCCAGGGAAGCGGGCACGCAGGAAGCGATCCACGCCAAGCACCGAGAGCGCCAACGGGTCCGGGCTGGCCGGCGTACCCGCCCGGCTGAGCGCGGTCGTGCTGCCGACCGCGGGGCGGAACACGCGCGCCACATAGACCCGTTTGCCGCCGTTCTCGAAAAACAGGCGCACCGCATGGGCCAGATGGTTGGTCGTCGGAACCCCGGCGAGCAGCAGCGCATCCGCGTCGCCGAACCGGCGCTGGAAGTCTTCGAAGCCGGTGATCAGAACCGGCAGACCCTCCACCGGTCCGAAGCGCGCCTGGCCGACGAAGCCGGCCGTGGAGGTGGCCACGCCCTCGATCGACTTGGCGCGGAAACTGGTCTCTTCGACATAGACACCGGGGGCAAGATACTCGGGCATGGGACCCTCCGTCGGCCTCAGGGGAACAGCTCGATATCCCACCGGACGCGTTCGCCGATGGAAACCGTGGTTAAGGGATTCTGGCCGTTGACGCGCTCGCGCAGGGCACCAACGGCCGGGCGCAGTTGGAAGTCACGGACCTGGAACAGGGCAGTGCGATCCGCGTCCGAAAGGCTGAAGACACCCGGCGGCAGCGCCCGCAAATAACCCTGGGGCCCGGCCAGGGCCGCCGCCAAGGGCGGACGCGGGACCTCGACGGTCAGGCGGCGGTCGAAGCGGCGCACCGGCGGCGCAACACCGCGATTTATCATTTCACCGGGCAGAACCAGGAGGTAGCAGCCGTCCGGGCCGCTCATGCTGGTGACCCGGTCCGCCACCTCGGTCCGTACCGTATCCAGCCCCACCAGGGCACCGGGGACCGGACGCCGGTCATCGCGCCCGCGCACCAGCCCCCAGATCGCGGCAGTGCCCGGGGGGACGGCGAAATCGATCGCCGGGCGCAGCGCGACGTCCAGATACAGGGGCCGCGGCGCGTTCGCACCCGGCACCTCGCCCGCCTCCAAGGCCTCCCGCACCGACTGCCGATCCGGTACCGCGGCGGTCAGCGCCTGCGGCAGATAGCGACCGGCGGGGTCCGACACTTCCACCCGGGCGATCCCCGGCGGCAACCGGAGAAAGCCGTAAAGCCCGGTCGACTGATGCCAGACAGGCGTCTCCTCGCGGTCCGGCACCCGCACCATCAGCCCCGGGATCGGGGTGAGTCCCAACGCAACACCGTCGCTCAAGTAACGCCGCGGGCGAATGGCCAGGACGCCGACCGCGGCAATCCGGTCCGGGGAATGCCCGGCGGCCCAGGTCATCACGTGTTCGGCGGGTACGGCCATCTCAGGCAGGTACCGGGGGCACAACCGGGGTCATGACCAAGGTCCGGGTATCGGCAATCGGGGGGTCGGAGCGCTCGCGCACGGCCAACCGGATCGTGCGCACCACATAAGGGATCGAGATCTGGTAGGGGGGCTCCAGACTGTCCCAGAGCCTCAGCATGTCCTCAGTACTCAAGTGCGAGAGCGAAACCCGCAGCGCGTCCTCGGGCTCCCAGGGATAACCGGGATCCAGCAGGTTGCCGGTGATCACGGCGTGACGATCCAGGATATCCATGCAGCGCGCCAGCATCATCTGTTCTCCCTCCGCCGACGGACCGCTGCCCCACACCGTGAGCAGGTAATGCAGTTCCAGCCCCAGGGCCACCCGCCGCGGGGCGGTCGGCGCCAACCGGGGCAGTTCGACGTGGCGGCGCGCCTCGTCCACCTCCACCCGATAGAGAAAGATGGCCACCGTGTTGGTCAGCCCCGGGGAGAAGTGACGCGTGGAAAAAAGCGACACCGTGAAGGGGTTGACACCGCCGGTGGCAGCCAACTGGTCTTCGAGTAACCTCCGCAGGGTAGCGCTGGCGCCGGCAATGAACATGGATAAGGCTCGTTTTCGATCCGTTTACTTTCGTTTACTGCAAAGAGTCACCGGGCGCACTCGGCCGCGGCTCCGCCGCAGGTTCGGCGGGCCCGACTCCCGATGACTGGCGTGTGGCGCCTGCGCCATCACCCGCCAACATATAAAGGGTCTGGCCGGCCGGTGAGACCTTGAACTGGACCCGCGCCTCGCCGACCAGATAATCGAGGGCACGCTGAACCCGCCACCGGGTCTCTTCAAGTCGCTGCCGCTTGATCCACCAGCGGGCGATCCCTTCGACCGTATCCGCCGCCTCCCCATGGGTTTCCAGATACCTGAGGATTTCGCGCGCGAGCGACTCGACATCGACTTCGGGATTCATGCCCATCGCCACCCTCGTCTCGCGTCGGCCCAAGCGCTGGCGCCATGTCCGAGTGTTGCAGTTTGGATGCCAATGCGAGTCTTCTCGTAACCAATTGAATCGCAATGGCGTGTTGCGGCCGAGACCAGGCTGCGGGTTGATCAGGACCCACCAGCACCCGTGGTTTCGACAGTAAACACAGGGATATCATAATCTTATGCGGTTCGCGCCAAGACCGTCGGCGGGTCACCCACGACCCGCGCGGGTCGGATACGACCCACCCCCCAACCGTCGGCGGCTGTCCGTCGCGGGACTGGAATGGTCCGCCCGCTGCGCCGGGCAGCGCATGCCGGCCTCGATCAAGATTCCGGCCACTTGGGCTCGCCGAGTGCGTCGTCAGGCCATCCTGGCCTGACACCGTCAGGGCTGGAAGCCCTGACTACGCACGCCGCCGGCCGGGATGACGATCAAGGCCCGCGTGCCGGCTTCAGCAATTCCAAATTTGAGGGTCCGCTGCGGCCCATGGTGGATGGGGCGCGCACAACCGACGTGCTGAATCCCGAACATCGTGCGGCGCGCCTTATCCACCCTACAAAATTAAAGGTTTTGTAGGGGGGATAAGCGTAGCGCATCCACCATCAGCCCCGCCGACGGCTTCACGCTGGATGCTGCCGCCCAAATTTGGAATTGCTGTGCCGGCTTGCCGGGCGTGGTGGGATGCGTTCGCGGCGGGCGAGATCAGATTGGATCGCAGCCGTTTAGGGAGGCCGCGGTAATCCCGTATTTCTTGAGCAGCTTGCCGAGGGCACGCCGCTCCTTTCCGGCCACCCGGGCAGCGCGGGTCACGTTGCCGTTGGCGTCCGCCATCAGACGGATCAGATACTCCTTCTCGAAGATCTCGACGGCCCGGCTCTTGGCCGCGGCAAAACCGATCCCGGCGAGCGGGTGGTCGTCGGGCTGAAAAGGCCCCAAAGACTGTGCGGAATCGGCCGCGGGGAACACCCGCAACAGGTCACCGGTCGCCAGGAGAACCTCGCGATGCATCAGGTTCTCGAGTTCCCGAACGTTCCCGGGCCAGTGATAGGCGCGCAGCAGGCGCAGCGTGCCCGGGTCCAGCGTCTTGACCCGAAGGCCGTACTGATGACAGAACATCTCGACGAAGTGGCGCGCGAGCAGGTCGATATCGTCCACCCGCTCGCGCAGCGGCGGCAGCCGCAGTGACAGGATGTTCAACCGGAAGTACAGATCGGCCCGAAACCCCTGCCGGGCCGACAACGCGCGCAGGTCGGCGTTGCTGGCGGTGACGACGCGGGTATCGGCGTGACGCACCTGCTGCCCGCCGAGCGGGCGGTATTCCTTGTTTTGCAGGAACCGCAGCAGCGCCGCCTGCGCCTTAGGCGAGAGTGCCTCGACCTCATCGAGAAAGAGGGTGCCGCCGGCGGCCTCACCGATCGCGCCCACGGCGGCGGAGCGGGCATCCGTGTAGGCACCGCGCTCATGACCGAAGAGTTCGTTTTCGACCAGATGATCAGGCAGCGCTCCGCAGTTGACCGGCACGAAGGGGCCACCCGCCCGCCCGCCCAGGTAATGCAGGGCGCGCGCGACCAGTTCCTTACCGGTGCCGGTCTCACCCTCGATCAGCACCGGGGCCGCGCATTGGGCCAGCCGGCGCACCCGGCCGATAGCATCGAGAAAACTCGGGGAGCGGCCGATCAGGTTGAGCTCGACCAGGGTCTGCGCGAGCTCGGGGTCCAGACTCTCCGGCGCCGGGCGCCGATCATGGCACAGGCGTTTCAGCCGGTAAGCCAGTTCATCTTCAGCACAAGGCCAGCGGGCGCAGTCGCAGCAGCGCTCGATCAACTCCGGCTCCCACACCGTCTCGCCGGTGACCAGCAGTGCCAGACTTGGCATCGCCCGCGCCGATTCCATGGCCGTCAGGACATGGTCCCGACGACCCGCTGAACCGAGCAGGAACACCACCGCCCCCGGCCAGCCGTCCATCGCTCCGTCGTTCACCTGCGCGGGCGACAGGACGCGCGGCTGGTAGCCGAGCGCGTCGAGGGCCGCGCGCATGGCCGCGCCGGTATCCGGATGGGCGAAGGGAACCAAGGCTAAGGGCGAGGCGTTCAAGAAGTCCTCCCGGGCTTGCCGGTTGAGTTTCTATCGACGATGCCCCGGAGCGCTCAGGCGCAGTTCCGGGCGCGAAATCGGCAGCAGGGGCACTGCCGATCGATGCGAGGCGTTCGGGACACCCGCGTACCGGGCCGACTCAATCAATTCGTGCTGTCGCCGCACCTGCTGCCGACGCGACCGGGTGCCTGCTTGAAGGTCAGTCAGGCGTCAGAGGGTTATCGCCTGGCATTCTACTAGGAGAAAGATAGCAGACTTGACCCGAGGGGTCCGCGCGATTCAGGCACCGCCCGTGTCGGACGCGTCCCCGATCCCTGTAGGAATCGTCTTGCCCCGACGGCCCACGGGCGGCGATCATCCCACGCATCTCGATCAGCGGCAGCGCGGCACCCTCAGTTGGACTTTCACTTTTCCCCCATCGGCTTCATCCGCTCTCCGTACACCGACAAGTTCGGTATCCCGCGGCAGCCGGGCCTGGTCACCGCCGCGCAAGCGCGGCTGGACCTGCTGCCGGACTATGCCCGCGAAGAAGCCTTCAAAGGGATCGAGGGCTTCTCTCATGTTTGGTTGCTGTTCGTGTTCCATGACGACTGTCTGACCGCCGGCTGGCGGCCAACAGTCCGCCCGCCCCGTCTGGGCGGACGTGAGCGGGTGGGCGTCTTCGCCAGCCGCGCGCCCTATCGGCCCAACCCGATCGGACTATCCGCGGTGGAACATCAGGGACTGGAACGCACCCCGACCGGCTTGGCCTTGCGCCTGCGCGGAGTCGACCTGCTCGACGGCACCCCGGTCCTCGACGTGAAGCCGTACGTCCCCTACGCCGACGCCCTGCCCCACGCGCGCTCCGGGTTCGCGGCGGCGGGACGTCCGCAGGACTGGGAGGTGGAGTTCAGCCCGGCGGCCTTGAGCGGACTGGCGCGCGCCGACCCGGACGGCAGCCGGCAGTTGCGCCAACTCATCGAACAGGTGCTGGCCCAGGACCCGCGGCCGGGGTATATGGACCGCTATCCGCAACGCGATGCCTTCACCCTGCGGCTCTATGACCTGGAGTTGCGTTGGCAGGTGCTGGGGCGGCGCGCCCTGGTGACCGGGTTGGACACCGCGGCGGCGGGTGCGCCGGTTGATTGAACTCGGGTGATCGGTCCGCGATTTGGGAAGGAACCATCAGTCACAGGCCCTTTGAATTCATCCTGGTTCGTCGAGTGTCGCCTGGATTGAATGACCTCATCAACGTGTTAGCGTCTCGTCTGGACGAGATTTCATGATTGAACCTGGCCCGTTTTGTCACCTTGAGCCCCTTCATGCCGGCGAACGCTCGTGGCGAACGCTCGCTTTTGAGCGAACTTGTTAGCCCAACAATTGGTCATACTCGGCATGACTGCCAATCCAAAACCACTGCACACCGTCTGGGACGGGTACGCCAAGAGCCCGAAAATGCTTTCCCACACGAACGCTTCGATACTGTCCATTCTTGACTTGTTTGAAGCGCAGGGACGGATGCGACGGGTCTTGACGCAAGAGTTCGTAGTTCGCTCTTGCCAACTGCTGAATGGACTCTGGAAGATCGCCGAAACATCCCCAGAATTTGGTTGATGCGTAGTGTTTCAAATTTCCCTAGCCGACCCGGAGCGGTACTCCGCGAGCGCTTCTGCCGCCAAGGCGTCCAACTTACCAGCTTGGGCATCTGCCTCTATTTGGCGGTCCCAGGCATCGGCGTCCCACTCCTGAAACCAGCGGCGAAACTCGTAAAGCTCAACTTCAGATAACGCCTGAACCTGAGCTTCGATTCTTTCCAGTACTGTCATTTCTGTTGCCTCTAATGCCAACTGTGCTATTAGGTGCCTAATGGTTTGTAGGACCCGTTAGGCATTCTTGGATTTCATAATTGAGCTTGGCCCCTTTACCATCTGGTCCATTTCTCTTGTCGAGTCTAGATACAATGTATCGGGACAAATATCTTGTTCATGAGGCCAAACGACAGTGCCGGCAGAGACCTTGGCTAGTCTAAAATAGCTATAGTTCTTAAACTCCTTGAAGACTCCAAATTCTACCAAGCCAGAGCAATCATATATTCCTTGCTCACCGTTACTGAAAACGATAGACAGTTTGTAATCATTCAAGACCGATACTTGCTCAACTCTTGGATTCATAATCTTTACTTCAAAGGATCGATTTTATAAGGTAGTTCGCCTGACAGGGCCAGTTCCCAATTAGCCATTAGTTCTTCCTTATGTATTTCTATCCAGGCATTAAGGAGCTTCATTTTTGCAGAGGGAATATTTCCTTCAAGAATTTCTCCGTCGGGTATAGATACTATGACCTCTTGCCCTGAATATGTAACATGAATATGGGGCAGTTTATGTTGTTTGTTGTCCATGAAATACATATAAACGATGATCCCATAAAATGCTGAAATTGAAGGCATGATTTCTCTCGAAGCTATCGGCCGAAGAGTTCGAAGAGTTCCGGGGACAGTTTACGAGTCGAGTTCCGGGGACAGTTTACTCAATTACGTCTGCCGCAGAGCATGAAATAAGTAAACTGTCCCCAGAATTGCGTCGAAATAAGTAAACTGTCCCCAGAATTGCGTCCCCAGAATTGCCCAAGTTGTCGCCTCCGTACTCACCGCCAAGCAAGCCGGGAATCTTTAGGCAATACTTCCGCCCTTCTTCGAGAGGACCTACCTTCGCTTGTGCCTCTTCGACAAGGGCAGGCATGCTCCAGTCCTGCTGAAACTCTTCATCTTCGATCAGTGTGTCGAGTGCCGAGCGATCCGCCGCGATGATCTTGCAGTACAGGTCCTCTGGGCAGATGCGCCAGTATTGGCCATGTGGGTCACGGACCATGAGGTTCCCGAAGTCGTTCTCTGCGACGACTTTGACCGGCTGAATTCCGGTCCAGCCCCATGCGCGCGCAATAAGCTCAACGATTTCCATGACGCCTTACGACCGGCCTAAAGCGGCGCGCGCCCCCACGCAGCCTGCCAGTTAGCACGAACCCCGTGGCGCGCGCTCGTTTTTGAGTCCGCTTGTTAGGCTGCACTCTTCTTGCAGATACTCCTGTCCAATTCAAGCGTATACGACAAGATGGTATCAATATTAAGCCTGTCCGACGCCCGAAGTATCTCTATCCCGGTGATTTTTCCATCTTCTGTCGTGTCGAGATTGACGCCTTCTGCGATTTCGATTACCCCGTCCGACTCTTGGTCGCCAAAACTTAAATACAATGCATCAACTTCATCGTCATAATGAACTCTCATATCGTAGGTCCTTTTTTGAGCGGATAGCTCGTGATTATGGTAGCAACTTGACCTTCAAGAACCGCGACAATTTTCAGTGGGAACTTAAAGCCCGGAACGAGTTCTATTATCTCGTTCTCGCCAACGGCAAGATTTGCTTTCGCGATTATTTGCTCGACAGTGGATTCAGGAATACTGTAAAGCTTCGCACGTCGTTTCGCGTGTCTTGAGAACCGTATTTCCATGAAAACCGCCTTTGTTAACCTCTCTATTTAACGCGCCGCCTTTTTCCGATTGCATCAGGGTTTATCCGGGTTGTCAAGCCCTTGCCCGCAGTTCTTCACCGCACCGTTCGTGCGTTATGAGGCAATCGTGCCTCTCAACGCACGAAAGGATCGCGGGTACGCCACATATACCGGGGATGCGCGCGTCGTTCTGATCAAAGAATTAAGAGAAAAAACACGCGTGTGAAGTCCCTTTCTCGGCGAATGTTCAGGGTGTTTAGAGGCACCGGCAGGCAGTCGCGCTTGGCCTCCCACTCCCCCGGAACTGCTGGGTCATCCGGCGGTCACGGGCGAGCGCGTGCGGGTGATCGAATGGCGGGATGGGACCAGCCAAATCTGTTGCCTCAACCCCGAGACTCAGGCCGCCGTCAACGGGATCGATACCGTTGGCTGGATGCTGAGCGCGAACGCACTCTGGACCAGCCGGGAACCGGAGACCTTTTCCGGCCTTGATCATAATTCCGGCCACCCGTCGTTGCGGCAGCCCGTCGCGGCCGTGGGCCGCTCCTACGGCAGGAGCGGCCCA
>NZ_CAIZIZ010000123.1 GCF_903933125.1 uncultured Lamprocystis sp.
ATGCCCTACAGTGAGGTTGGCTCGTGTGCTCCGATCCTGCGTGTCCGGCACGAGTTTCCTTTGCGGGCTGCGTACTTCCGTCGGGTCCTTCGCCATGTGGCTGGCTTTCCCAACCTCCGACTACTATGCCCGATAAGACACCTCGCTGGCATCCGGCGGACTCCCGCCTACCTGGTTGCTCCCTGCACGATGACTCCACCCGTGCCCACGCCGTTTCCGGGCTCATCGCCCTCTCGTGTCCCAACACTGGCGGCTTCGTCATCATACTTCATCCAGGAGCCAACGGGGCTTCCCGAGTTCTCGAACGTCTCTCTTCTTGCATGCCACGGCCTGAGGACTCCGGCGGACATCCACGCTCTCGCGATGGACCGAGCGCTTCATATTGCCTTCCAGTACGTTAAAACTGTCGGCATCCGCATTAGGCATTTCGAAGCTGTACCAGCACTTCAGGGAACGCGATTTCCCCTACGGCCTACAAGATTCTCTGTGTACGCTTACCCCATCTATTGTTCGCGGGTTACCCCGCTCCGCAATGGAATCAACACTCGATACGGGTGGGTCGCTAGCCCTTACCCGACGGGGACTTTCACCCCGCAAGAGACGCCAAGCTTCGCTCGGCGCGATAACGTGCAGCCTAAAGCGGCGCGCGCCCCTGATGAGCTTGCAAGTTAGCACGACGCCCGTGGCGCGCTCGCTCTTGAGGCGTATGTTAGATCAGACTTAGCTGTTGTTTCAATTCGTCGACTGAGCGGTTAGGCGATTGCGCACTTTGAGCGGCACGAAACACCTTTTCGAGAGTCTTTAAGCCAATTCCTGGGAGTTGAATAAGCTGATTAAGTTGGCAAACCTGATTCTGCTTCATCGCATCAACAACAAGCTGCAGATAGTTTTTCTTAATGCCAGTAATCGAAACAAGCTCACCAATATCCTGAGAAACTAACCAATTTCGCGTCTCCATGTATAGGTCGTCCTCAGCAGAGGGGTCGTATCTATAAATTTCAATGCTAAGAGGAAGGTCGTCTAAATGGGTATGCATAATATCGAGGCTCGCGTCTTCCGGAAGCCCACCCTTGCTGGCCCCGAGTACAGGGAAAGCTATTGACTGGATTCCTCGCGCCTCGTATGTCTCACGAAACTTTTTAAGTCCCGCATGTAGGTATGCTGGCTTGCTAGGGAACTTCCAATCCTTTTTAGTGGGGAAATTAAGCACCCAACGATCCGTTGCCTTAAATAGCCAAAGCTTTCCTATATCAAGTTGGCCGTTCTCGCAAATGGCAGCATAACGGTCATACATTTCCGGATAGCGAAGCCTGCACTCGAGAGCGATACCTGCACCCATAACGCCCACGCAATTTACCGTATTTACAAGCGTTTGACACTGGGTTGTAAAGATGTTCCCCTTTAGTGTAATAGTCGGCATTTTACGCAAAGAAAAGATTCGGGGAGTGGATTATGGGAAAAACACCAGCTATATCTGGATGATACTCTCCTACATCATATACGTGAAGTGCTTTGATGTAAACGGGCCACACTCGCGGAAAGATCAGTGCTTCCGCGCACATCTTTCTCTTTCCGTCGGGCTCGTTCACCCAATAGGCTCCGCTAAGGACGCCCCAGGGTAACCGGTCTAGGTGTCTGTAATCCTGATAGAAAGACGTGGTTGCGGATGCAGCATTTCCGTCTGTAAGCAAATATGAATGCGTCAATAGTATCGTGGGACAAACCTCTACCAGGCACAGTTCCCTGTTGAGGGCCTTTCTTTTGTAAAGCATCGGATTTCTGGGGTTAAGATATAAAGCTGCATAGTCGTGTATGGGGTGATGATATATGGGATCTTTTCTTGTGCGCCATCTTTGTACAGATGGATCTGAAATGTCCTGCAGGGTGGGCCTCTTTCCATGCGCGTCACCGTGATTCAAAATTCCGTATCTGCATACCGACCATAAATTCTCGATGTGAGTGATATGCCAAAACGAAAGGAGGGAGTACCGAGATAGAGCAGTGTTCAGGTGCCGAATACGCTCTGGCTGAGACTCGGCGACTTTCTTCTTCTCCATTGCGGCGAGTAGTCGGAAGATAACTTCGCGAACATATTCAACCGATTCGTATTCTAATCTTTGTCTAAACCAAGATTCGAGGCTTCCAGAGATGTCCAAATGTTCCAGTGCAAGCAACGCATATTGGCGGAGTTGAGCGTTCTGTTGTTTAGTGCCATAGGCTGCGCATTCCAACAGGGAATTAATGGTGGTAGAGCACTCGGCTTTGAACGAGGATGAAAGCTTGCGGATAGCAGATGCGGCTCGTGTGCGTTGCTGTATGCCCCCGTTCTGAAGATAGCCGTGCAAGATGGGAATGGCGCGAGAATCCCCGCTTTCACCTAGCTCCGTAGGGGTCAGATTTGACAGCGATAGCTGTCGAGAAGGCGTGCTGCAAGAAGAGTCCATGATACCCCGCGAACCTCGCGAACCTCGCGAGTTTGATCTAACGGCTAAAGCGGCGGGCGCCCGCACGGAGCCTAAGATTTAACACGACGCCTGTGGCGCGCGCTCGCTTTTGAGCCAAAGGTTAGGCTCTTTCATTTTCCGGAAAAAGAACTCGAGCTTGGCCCCTAATCTTTCTTATCCTTCCGCCATGCGGTCAGTGTGAGGCACTCGTTTGGAACGCCGCTCAGAGCTGCGCCACTCTTGGGGCAATTATCTCCATATAAACTTCGTGAGCAGTTCTGGTACCAAACTTCATGTTAGAAATACCCTCAAGTGGCGCGTCTGGACCGCCAATGGCGACTGGAACATACTTGAGTCGGGTGCCATTTTCGGTGACATGGAGGCGCGGAACGAAGTTGCGCGAGAAGGCGAGAAAATGCGGAGCAATCGTCCGCAATACGTCCTCGTCCCGCGTCCCTCTCTGCCATAGAGCCAAACGAATCGAATCACTCACTACGTCTTCGACCGAAAAAGTGGCGAGAGAGAGGTTCGGCTGAACTACCATGGCGGGCAGTAATTCCCGTTCTGCTGTAGGGCACGGTTGCTGCTGTACGGTAAGGTCGATAACGTTAAACGGCGGTGCGACGACCCAGGCGTGGCCAGCTATGAACTCTCCGTGGTCATATGTCCAGTAGTGCTGTGCCTCCAGGCCGGCCCCTTCTGGGAATTCAACTGTAAGAGAACCCTTGACGCAGTAGTTCCATATTCCGCATTTATCCAATGTCTTTGAGAGGATTCCTGACATATCTACACATCCTCCAAGCCTTCCTGTCTCAAGCAACTGCTCATGTAGGATCTTGGAGACGACGGGGACCACGCGCGCGCTCCAGTCAAGATACTCTAGTTCGTACGCGCGCAGATCAACGTACCTCGCGTACATTTCGAGATAACTTGGATCCTCGCGTTCCGCCGCCAAAAATGTCGCCGAATCGCAGAAACCCACCTCCTGAGGATCAATGCCGCGACTCGAGAAATCCGAGAAAATTTCTTGCAAATTCAACTCTAGCCCCTTTCGTTCAATCTTTGCGTTCAATCTTTGCGTTCATCGCCTAACGTGCAGCCTAAAGCGGCGCGCGCCCCTAGTGAGCTTGGGAGTTAGCGCGACGCCTGTGGCGCGCGCTCGCTTTTAAGGCGTATGTTAGCCATTGCTTTCTAGCCAGGTATTAAAACTTTCTTTTGCGACATTCGTTAATATCTTGGAAAAAGCTGTTTTGTCGCCAAGATATAAGCAATGCCTAATTAACGTATAAGGATTGAGTTTCTCATTGGGGTTTTGCTGCTCAAACCATGTCTTGTATTTTTTGACCCTCGAAATATTTTCCCTCATATAAAAATTGAACTTGCCTCGACTAATATCCGGCTTCATGTTTATTATCTCCTGGGTGAAGCCATCAACTTTATACGGCTCAAATTCAAAGTCATTAAAAAAGTGATTCGAAATCTTCAAAAAACTGAAGGCATTCAAGCTTGAGTAGTGAAATTTTTCCTGATCAATATGAGTCTTGCTTTCATCGATTTCCTGTTCTGAAATTTCTGAGATTTCTTCCTTTTTTATCTCCTGCGTAGTGGAATCTCAAATTTCACGAAATTCCCTGTCTGCAAGCTCAAATAGTGCCGCCAGTGTATTAATCCGTCTTTTTAGGCGGGTCGGTATAGACTTCTTGTACTTTATCTTGTGATCTAGAACGCTCCAAGAGTCTTGAATAATCGTTCTTATCTGAACCTCGAATCTAAATTCAGAATACTTTGAATACTCCGGAAGAGCGATTCTTATTGCGTTGAGTCTTAGGTCAAGATGAAGTCCTTTGTAGCCAAAAGAGCCCTCCGTGTTCTCTATCTGTGCAATTCTGTCGGTTCTGTCGACAACATCAAAATGCTCAGAAAGACAACTTTCAATGCGTTCAATATCATCCTCATAAAGACAGACGACTCTTAGACCAATAAGATCAGTAATGTGATCTCGTATGGTATAAGGGGTTGAAGTTGACTCAAGACTTGTCCTGTACTTTAAGTTGAATTTCTTTATGCATTCTTCTCTATCTTTGACGCGACCTTCGATTTTTGAAATTGCTATTTCCCCAGCATGAATCAATAACGCATTGATAAGGGCAACAAATGAATTTTTCGCATCATCAAGGAGGTGGCGATTTGAGGTGTAAAAATCCAGAAATTGTGCTCTTTCGGCCTCAAAGTCGAGAGATGGCATCGGTATTCCTGCTTGTGATAGCTAACTTGTTCTAGCTTGGATTAGGAAGTTAACAACTTAGCTTGCATCAGGATCTTTGGGTGATAGGCCGCGTGCAGTCTAAGACCCAAACATCCTACCCGATATCCAGCGACCGCGGCGCAGAGCAACCACGACCCCCGAGTGGTACCAGTCGGTTCGTGGGATCTGACGTCGTCGGACGGTCGGAGAATCGGAGCAATGACTAAAACCAACCACCCGCTACTGAAGCCCACAATCGCGTCGACGGCGACAGACACCGCTAAGTGTAAGTTCGAATAATTCATTAAACCTTGATCTGGATCTCGTTTTCGTGATTTTGGCGAGTCTTTCGCGATTGGCTGATACGCATACTTTCTGTGTTTTTCCGTGGCAAAAGCTCTCCCTGGCACACGTCCGGCACCGGTTCAAAGCCGTCTTGGTGCAGGTGTTGCAGTTCGCGCGGGAGCATCGAATTCCGAATTCTGGGCCGAATTGGGGAATTCCGGAATTCCGGGGACAGTATAAACTCCCCAAATACCGAGAAACCGAAACGGCTCCCTCATCGCCGAGTCCTGCGTACCACGGGGAACCGCACGCGCGTTCTGGTTGGTGACAATCGGGCGTTCCAGCGGGCCGCCGATGCGGCCTTGGTCATCGTTCCGGCCACTGGAGGTCGAGGCTTTAGCCGGTCCAGCGTGCCGGCACCACTGATTTTCTTTGAAATCTCGGGAATCGCCACCGGCTAAAGCCTCGACCTCCAGTTGCGGACATGCCGTCCCTGGCCGGAACGATAATCAACGCCGCAAGACCTTCTTGCTCTCGGCCTTGGGGCGATCACTCATTGCCCGTATCGGCGCCATGGCGGCAAGCTGTGCGTCGGTCAACGGCTGTTGCGTCGGGATCGTCCAACGCGGCCGCGATGATCTCGACGTCTTCTACGGGAGTCGGCGGCACGATGGGTGACTGCTTAGATGTTCTCGACATAGTGCTTCACCTGTGGTCTGCCTGTCTCTGATCAGTCTCGCGACCGCGTTCCTGTAAACGAGACGCGTTAACAGCCAACGATTATTCAACCGCTTAGTTGAAAGATACCCGCCGATCTGCCAGCATACCGAGGACCTCACCCGCCAACCCAGCCCCAGAGGCCGACCCGCTTGGACAGCTTCATCCAGAGCCACGAGGCGACGCTGCGGCTCGGCGCCTTCCTGAGTATTTTCGCCGCCATGGCGCTGTGGGAACTGCGCGCCCCGCGCCAGGTGCTCGCGGTGTCCAAGGTCCGGCGCTGGAGCGCCAACCTGGGGCTGGTGGTGCTCAATACCCTGCTGTTGCGGTTACTCTTTCCGGTCGCGGCCGTGGGGCTGGCGGCGACCGCCGCGACTCAAGGGTGGGGACTGCTCAACCAGCTCGCGCTGCCGACCGGAGTTGAGATATTGCTGGCGGTCATCGCGTTGGACTTGGCAATCTGGGCGCAGCATGTCTTCTTCCATGCGGTGCCGGCGCTGTGGCGGCTGCACCGGGTTCACCATGCCGATCTGGACTATGACCTGACGACCGGGGCGCGCTTCCATCCGCTCGAAATTCTGCTCTCGATGCTGATCAAGTTCGCCGCCATTCTGGTGTTGGGACCGGCGGTGGTCGCCGTGCTCCTGTTCGAGGTGATCCTCAACGGGATGGCGCTGTTCAACCACGGCAATGTGCGGCTGCCGGAGCGGCTGGACCGGCGCCTGCGCCAACTGCTGGTGACCCCGGACATGCATCGGGTGCATCACTCGGTCGCGGCCGACGAGGCCAACTCCAACTTCGGCTTCAACCTGTCGTTGTGGGATCGTATGTTCGGTACCTATCGTGGTCAGCCCAGAGGCGGGCACCAGGGCATGACCCTGGGCATTGACGACTATCGCGATCCGCGTCAGGTCAGCGGCTTACCGGGGATGCTGCTGCTGCCCTTCCGGGGCGCGGTGACGGACTACGCTATCAATCGGCGTGCCTGGAAGACGCCGGAGGACGGGGAGTGAAGGGCCGCGCGCGTCTGCTCGCGGCGCTGCTGTTGGCGGTCGGCATCGCCTTGGTCCTCAGCTTGCGCGGGGGAGTCGATGCCCAGACGCTCGAACAGTGGATCGACGCGGCCGGGCTGGCCGGACCCTTGGTCTTCATCAGCCTCTATGTCATGACGACCCTCTTGTTCCTGCCGGGATCCCTGCTGACGCTGGCCGGCGGCGCCCTCTTCGGGCCGGTCTGGGGCACGCTCATCAACCTGACGGGGGCGACGCTCGGCGCGGCGCTCGCCTTCCTGGTAGCGCGCTATCTGGCGGCTGACTGGGTGCAAGCCCGCGCCGGGGGGATGCTGGGGCGCCTGATCCGGGGCGTCGAAGCCGAGGGCTGGCGCTTCGTCGCCTTCACCCGGCTGGTACCGCTGTTTCCCTTCAACCTGCTGAACTACGCGCTGGGGCTGACGCGTATCCCCTTCGTCGCCTATCTGCTCGCGACCGCCGTCTGCATGCTGCCGGGTGCTCTCGCCTACACCTGGCTGGGCTATGCCGGGCGCGAGGCGGCGGCCGGCGGCGAAGGTCTGATCCGAAAGGGCCTGATTGCGCTCGCCCTGCTGGCGGCCCTGGCCTTCCTGCCGCGACTCGTCGCCCGCCTCGGCAAGACCCACAGCAATCCCCACCGACAACCCGACCACTGAAGCACGCCCATGACAATCCTCATCATCCTCAACCGCGAGCCCTATGACAGCACCGATGTCACCTGGAACGCGCTGCGGCTGGCCGGTACCCTGACCGACGGCGGGCAGGAGGTCCGTCTGTTTCTGATGAACGACGCGGTCGATCTGGCCCGCGAGGTCTGCCGCCCACCCGAAGGCTACGACCAGGATCTCTCCGGGATGCTCAAGGCCCTGATCGCGCGCGGCGTCGCGGTCAAGGTATGCGGTACCTGCATGGCGCGCTGCGGGATCTACAAAAATCATCCCTATTTCGAGGGTGCCGAGCACTCGACCATGAAAGCACTGGCTGAGTGGGTCGTCGACAGCGACAAGGTGCTGACCTTCTGAGCCCCGGCGTCGTCCACAACTGACACTGACCGGCGCACCCATAACGCCAGCCCACGAGGATGCCACGATGTCCGACCGGACGATAAGCGACACCGGACGTGGGACACTGCCGACGCACTCAGCAGCCGATCCCGACGGCGCAGGCGAGGGCCTGTGGCCATCTCCCGACTATGCGCGGCAGGTCGAGCAACTGCGCGCTGCGGTTGGCGAGACGATCTTTATCGCGGAGCTGGTCGACACCGAAATCCAGCTCGGCGTTCGCCTCACCGGCCGGCCCTATCTCCTGCTGGGCGTTGTGGACTTTCCGCGACCAGACCCGAGTAAGGGTCTGGCTCCGCATGTGGTCCTGCTCGACGACGGGCGGGGAGTCAACCTGGGGCGGATCGCCCGCATCAGCACCGGCCGCGCCTTTGGCCCAGCCGCGGCCGAGATCCTGTTTCACGACCGAACCGCGTCGCAGACACTCCTGTTCCAGGAGCGACAACTGTCGAAGCCGTTCATCGCGGCACGTTCGAAACAGGTCCTGGGCCAACTCATCGGGGGGACCGCGTCATCCCCCGAGGCGCTCTTGCCGGGGCCGGACGACACCAGCCGGTGTTTGGCACACCCGGATCAAGACCCTACGGCTTGAGCACGTTGACCCGGTCAAGGCACGGCGGTCAACAGCAGGAAAATACCGAAAATGACAAGATGCACACCACCTTGCAGGATCGTCGTGCGACCGGTGGCGAAGGTGATGGTGCTGATAAAGAGGGTCAGCAAGAGCAGAACCGTGGCCTCGGGCGGAAGCCCCAGGACCAAAGGCACGTCGAGGTAGAGCGACACGGCGCCGACGATCGGGATTGTCAGCCCGATGCTCGCCAGGGCGGAACCCAGAGAGGCGTTGAGGCTGGTTTGCAGGCGGTTGCGCCCGGCTGCCTTGACGGCGGTCAGCCCCTCGGGCAACAGCACCACCATGGCGATCACCACACCCACGACGGTCTGCGGGAGTCCGGCCGCCGCCACCGCGGTCTCAACGGCTGGCGAAAGGGTCTTCGCCAGCAGAATCACGACCACCAGGCTGATCGTCAGGAGGATCGCGCTGATGAGGGTGCTGCGGTCGGTCGGCGGCGCGCCGTGCAGGGCCGGCCCGTCATCAGGCCATACGGTTCCAGTCGTGATCAGGGGTCATCATGAATTCCAACCAAAGGACAGATCGGGGATCGCGATCCCGGGCGAATAGCCTTCCAGGCAATAGGGGTTGAGAAACTGGCGCCGCCAAAGCGACCGACGTTCGGGTAAGGTCAGACCGGCCTCGTCGCCGACCGTTTCCCAATCGCGCAGGATGACCGCGATCTGGGCATCGATCAGGGCACGGGCCTGGTCGGCGGCAATTCCGAAGGCGGGAGCCGCAGCCAGACAGGTGGTCAGCCGGCTGTCGCGCCGTTGACCGGTCAACAGCATGGCTTGGCTGGCCTCGCCGCCGGTGCGCGGCTGCGGACAGAGGTCGTAGGCCGGTGTGAGCCGATAGCTCCGGCCGTCCCAGAAGGCCGCATGATTGCGGGCATGGTCGTCGGTGTTGCCGCAGAGGACATTGAAGACCATGCGACCGTAGATCTCTACAAGTGTCGGACGGGGATCGGCGAAGTCCCGGCGCACGCGGTGCGCCAGATCCTCGTAGCTGGCATAGCGCGCCTCCAGCTCGCGTAGCGCGAGCAGGGTCAGCGCCGACAGCATAGCCGGGCGCTGCCAGCCAGTACCGTGGCGGATGCGATCGAAACGCTCGATCAGCAGCACCCCCCGCCCCAGGGCCTGGGTCAGAGCAACCGGGGCAACGTCCAGACCCGCACGACGCGCCAGGCGCATCGCCAGATACTCGGCCTTGACCACGTTGTAGAGGTCGTTGCTGGTCGAGAACTTGGCGATGAATTTGCCGGCCGCACTGGTCAGCAGTGCCTTGGGGCGGGCACCACCGATGGAGGTGCCATGTTGCAGCGCCAGGCTCAGCGCGGGGGATAGGGGCTCGCCGCGATCCAGTCGCTCGGCCGCATTCAAGAGATCGTCTAAACTGTCCTGCTCGGCTTCGCGCGGCCGGTAGACAGACGGCGAGGTTTGAAAATCCAGGGCGCCGATGCGGTCGGACCCCGACTCCAGCAGATAAGTCAATTCGTCGAGTTCGATCCGCGCGGCATCGGCCCCTCGCTGTCCGGTCAGACGGTTGGCGATAACCCGGCGTCCCCAGGCGTCGGGAGAGGCGTCGCGCAGGCAGGACGGCAAGTCATCGTCGCGCTGGCGCTGCTCGCCCGGTTGCAGCGGCAGCTCATCGGGGAACAAACTGATGGCATCGTCCCGACCCAGGTAGGAGCGCCCGTAGACAAAGCCGTACCCGCCCCGCGCATCCCGCCGCAGCAGACCGGCTACCACCGGCACCGTCGCCCCCGGCAGCCAAACCCAGACGTAGGTTCGATCGGCGGTTGGCGCGATCTCAGAAGTCATCGTCCAGCGGGTCCTCGCCCCGGCGGATACGCGCGGGCAGCAGCGCCAGCAACTCCCGCTGGCGGGCCAGTTCCTGGTCCAAGGTCCGCGCCGAGTCCTGTCCGAACAGCGGGATATCCAGCAGTGCCGCCGCCTCGAAGTAAGTCCCGATGGCCACGCCCGGCTCGCCGCGGATGACCCGCCGCAGGGTGATCGCCCCCACCCCGATCCGCTCGGCAAGCATCTCGCGCGACCAACCCTTGCGGATGCGGCCTTCCTCGATCAGGCCGCCCAGGAGCCGCAATGCCTGGCGCGCGAGCGGGGAAATTGGCCGGTTCGCGAGAGACATCTATCACTAAACTAACGGTCAGGCTTTTAAGTGATGAAATTATATCGCAGGGAGCAAGATCCAGCCAGCCGCCGCTTTGCCCGACTAAAACACCAGATTGAGCATCCCCAGCGCCACTGCCAGGAACAGCAGGGTCATGATGCCGCCGGCACGCATGAAGTCGACGACGCGATAGTCACCCGGCCCCATCAGCAGGGCGTTGACCTGATGGGTGGGAATGAAGAATGAGTTGGAGGTGCCGATGGCGACGGTCAGGGCGAAGACCGCCGGGTTGGCGCCCACCCCCAGCGCGATGTTCACGGCAAGCGGCACCAACAGGACGGTCGCGCCGACGTTGGACATGACCAGGGTGAAGCAGGTGGCGAGCCCCATGAGCGCGGCCTGGACGACCCATACCGGCTGGTCACCCATCATCGACAGGGTTTGATCGGCGATCCAGGCGGCGGTACCACTCGACTCGACCGCAAGCCCCAACGGAATGAGCGAGGCGAGCAGAAAGACCGAGCGCCAGCTCACCGCTTTGTAGGCCTCCTCGATGGACAAGACCCCGCCCAGAATCATCCCCAGTGCCCCGACAAACAGGGCGACGGCCAGACGGAGATCTGTGAACAGGAGCAGGAACAGGGTGATGACAAAAAACAGCAGGGCCGTCGGCACCTTGTGGGGCCGCAGGTCCTCGTGGGGATATTCGGTGGTGACGACGACGAAATCCCGGTCGCGCTCCAGCCGCGCCAAATCCGCCCAGGTGGTGTGCACCACCAGGGCGTCACCGATCCGGAACGGGGTGTTGCGGACCCCGCCGGTCGCCACCGTCAGATTGCCCTCGCCGCGCTGGATGGCGAGCAGCGAGAGTCCGTAGGTCTTGCGCATCCAGACATCGCGGGCGGTCTTGCCGATCAGACTGGAACCGGGGGCGATGACGAGTTCGGCGATACCGGCCTTGGTCTTGGAAAGGGCCTCGGCAAACAGATCCAAGTCCGGCTTGAAAGTCACCCCATAAGCCGCGGCAAACTGCTCGAAGGATTCCGACTGCCCGAGCAGCGCGAGCGTGTTGCCGGCGGCGATGCCGAGCGTGCGGTCCACGCCGTCCGCGCCCAGCCGCAGCCCGTCGCCCTTTTCCACCGCGACCACCCGCACCCGCCACTCCCGTTCCATGGCGTCCACCCCGACCCCCACCAGGGGACTGGAGGCCGGAACCCGCAACTCCCTGACGTCGACCGGACCGAGACCATAGGTCTCGGCGAAGTAGCGCATGGGATCCCGTTCGTCGCGCTTGTCGGCGGCACGCACCGGCAGCACGAAACGCCCGGCAACCACGAAATAGAGGATCCCGGTGAGCAGCAGGGCCACGCCGATCGGGGTCACATCGAACAGCTTGAAGGTCTCCATCGGCGTCACCCCGGTCGGGAGCGCCTGATTGGATGTCAGGATCAGGTCATTGAGCAGGATCAGGGGGCTGGAACCCACCATGGTGATGGTGCCGCCCAGCAGGGCGCAGAAACCCATGGGCATCAGCAGGCGCGACATCGGCAACCCGGTGCGGGCGGAGATGCGACTCACCACCGGCAGGAACAGGGCGGCCGCCCCGACGTTCTGCATGAAACTGGAGATGATCCCGACGGTACCGGAAATCATAGGAATGATGCGCTTTTCCGTGGTGCCGCCCACCCGCATAATAAAGCCGGCCACCCGCGACATGAGGCCGGTGCGGTCCAGTCCAGCCCCGATGATCATCACCGCGATGATGGAAATCACCGCGTTACTGGAGAACCCGTCGAACAGGTGAGCGGTTGGCACCAGACCCTGCTCCAGGCCCATCCAGGGGGCGAGCAGACTGGTCAGCCCCAGCAACACCATCACGGTCACCGCCGCCACGTCCACCCCCACCACCTCGAAGGCGAACAGATAGACGGTCAGCAGCAGAAAGCCCATGACCCAGGCGATCTCCACGCTGGGCACCACCCCCGCCAGCCAGATGGCGGCGACAGCAAAGAGGGCGGCGGCCAAGTCCTTCGTGATTCGGGACCAGAAAGTCGGGTGCATGGGTGCCTCGTATGTCTATTTGTTGTGCAAAGTGCGATGACTGGGGCATCACACGGGACCATGATACCCCGAGCGCGGCCCGTTTCACCCCCGCGTCGACCGACCCACCGCCCCCATGACCGCGGGTGATCGCGGAGCCGAAACACCGGCGCACCGGAGGGAATAACGGAAGACGATGCAGACAACCGCCCGAGAGTTCATGATAGCGATAACTTCCTTGGAGATTCTCCCCGATGCTGTCCAAGTCCACTACGCAACGCCGCCACCGGTTCGAGCATCTGGTCGATGAGGCGGAACGCGCGTTCCGCGAAGACCCGCGGCGCTACAAGCGACGCCTGCTGTGGCTTGGCCTGCTCGGGTACGCGGTCATCGGCGGCGCGCTCTTCCTGATCCTGGCCCTGATCGGCGGAACCCTCCTGGCCGCGACACTCAGCACGGCCATGCTGGTGCTGCTGATCAACTGGCAGTTGGTGATCGTGCTGCTCCTGTTGGGATGGGTCCTGATCAAGGCGCTGTGGATCAAGATCGAGGCGCCGGATGGCTATCGTCTGGAGCGTGCGAAATTCCCCGCCCTGTTCGCGGAGCTTGACGCCTTGCAGCGCACTCTGGGAGCCGCACCGGTCCATCGGGTCATCCTGACCGACGATTTCAATGCCGCCATCGTTGCGGTACCGCGGATCGGCATCTTCGGCCCCTATCGCAGGACCCTGTCGGTAGGGCTCCCGCTGCTGCTGTCGATGGCGCCGGAGCAGGCGCGGGCGGTGCTGGCCCATGAGTTCGGCCATCTGTCGTCCAACCGCTCGGGCTTCAACGCCTGGGTCTATCGGGTGCGCGCCAGTTGGGGGCGTATCCTGGAGGCCGTCGCGCAAACGCGGGGGATTGCGGCGGGTGCACTACACCGCTTTTTCGATTGGTATACCCCGTATTACTGGGCCTACAGCTTCGCCCTGGCGCGCGCCAACGAGTACGAGGCCGACGCCGCCGCGGGTCAACTGACCTCCAGCGAAGATGCGGCGGCAGCGCTGGTTGCGGTCCACACCTACGGCGATCTGGCGGGTGAGCAGTTCTGGTCGCCGCTGCTTGCCCGCGCTGATCACCAGCCCCAGCCCGCGGTCCGTCCCTATACGGCGCTGCGCCAGTTCTTCAAGCAGCCGGTCATGGAAGCGGATGCATTCCACGCACGCATCGCGCCGCTGCTCGAACGCCGCACCGACCGCAGCGATACCCACCCCTGCCTGCGCGATCGACTCGCCGCGCTCGGCCAACCGGCACGCCCACCCGGTCCGGTGGAGCAGTCTGCCGCGGAAGCCTGGCTCGGCGACGGACTGCTGCCGATTCTTGCCACGTTCGACCATTACTGGATCAACCGCAACCGGCTGCGCTGGCAGGGCCGTTACCGCAAGACACAGGAAACGCGCGCCGCGCTGGCGCAGCTCAAGACCAAACCCGAGCGGGATCTGACCGCGATGGACCGCTGGAACCTGGCCTCCTGGAGCGAGCGCCTGGAACCTGGGCTGGACCCGTTGCCCCTCTATCAGGCGTACAAGGACATGAAGCCCGACGACGCGGACGTCGACTTCATGATCGGCAGACACCTGCTCGCCCGCTCCCAGCCGGAGGGGCTCGCTTATCTGGAGCGTGCCGCCAGCCAGCGCTCACTCACCCTCGACGCCTGCAACCTGGCCATCGCTTACCTGCGGCGCACCGGGGACGAACCAGCCGTGGAGCGCTGGCGGATGCGCGGTGAGCAACATCAGGACCGGGAGGAGGCTGCCCGCCGGGAGCGAACCGGGGTCTCGGCGGACGACATCCTCATCCCGCCGCAGTTGCCGGGAGACGTGCTGCGCGACCTGCGGGTGCAGTTATTGGAGATCGGCAATATTCGGGATGCCTGGATCGTCCGCAAGGCGGTGCGTGAGTTCCCGGAGGACCCGGTTTATCTGATCGTGGTCCGGCTGCTGCCGTTCGCCAGCCAGCATTTCACGATGCAACGACTGGCCACGGAGATCCTCTGTCCAGGCTCCACCCTGTTCATGCTGCGCCGGAGGCTCCATCGCCGCTTACGCGGACAGGTGCGCGATCAGGGTCAGCGCCTGTTGTAGGCGTCGAACGCGATCAGGAACCGTTCCGGCATTGATCACGGTTCCGGCCCCGCCCGGTCGCGGCGGAACGCCGCTCCCACGCGACTATTTGAGCGCCCGCACCTGATCCAACAGCTTGGGATCGTCCCACGCCCGCTCGCCGGCGGCGCTGTAGACCAGGCGGCCCTGGGGATCGATGACATAGGTGGTCGGCAAGCCCCTGAGTGGATAGCTCTGGGCAACCTTCGAGTCCCGATCCATCGGCAGCGGGAAGTCGACCGGGGTCTCCTCCAAAAACTCCCCGATCGCCTGGGCATCATCACCGACGTTGACGGCGATCACCGCGACCCCGTCCGCGGACAGCGCCTCGTGGGCGCGCTGCATCGACGGCATTTCCGCGCGGCAGGGCGGGCACCAAGTGGCCCAGAAGTTGAGAATGACGGGCTTACCCCGGTAATCCGCGAGCCGCTGCGGGCGCTGCTCCGGGTCCTTGAGATCGAAGGCCGGGGCCATGGGCTGATCGGGCACGGGGGTCAGCGTCTGGTTGTCTTTGGCCAGGAGCCCGCCGAACGGCGCGGTCAGCAGCATCGCGGTCAGGCTCAGGAGCATCACGGGGCACGACCGTCGCGCTAGGGGTTGCATTGATTTCATAGGATTCAGGTTGCACGGAACTGTTGGGGTTTGCCGCTCTATGGTACCGCTATACTCGCACCTCAACCGCAGCCCGCCAGTCCAACGACCGCAAGCCCCGTCATGACCCAACCCACCCCGTCCCCGTGGCAGCGCCTGGACACCCTGATGTGGTCCGACCGACTCGACCGCTTGCCGCGCTGGCAGCGGCGGCTGGTCTGGTTTGCGCGCCTGGTTTATGCCCTGTACCGCGACGCAACCCAGGGTTATCTGTCACTCCAGGCCATGAGCCTGGTCTACACGACCCTGCTCTCGCTGGTGCCGCTCCTGGCGGTGAGCTTCTCGGTACTCACGGCCTTTGGTGCCCACAATGCACTGGAGCCGCTGCTGCTGCACCTGATGGAACCGCTGGGCGATCAGGCCCCGGAGATCGTGGGGAGCATCATCGGCTTCGTGGACAACACGCGGGTGGGCGTGCTCGGCTCAGTCGGCCTGGCGGTGCTGGTCTACACCGTGGTCTCGATGATCCAGAAAATCGAGCAGGTGCTGAACAACACCTGGCGGGTCGAGGAGTCGCGGCCCTTTGCCCAGCGGGTGAGCCAGTATCTGAGCATTCTGCTGATCGGCCCCGTCCTCATCGTGACGATCCTGGGCCTCTCGACCGCGGCGCGCCACACCACCTTCGTGGAATCCGTGCTGGCCGTCGAGCCCTTCGGGACCCTGATCGATGCCGGCGGTAATCTGGTGCCTTTCTTCCTGATCACCTTCACCTTTACCTTCATCTACAGCTTCGTGCCCAATGCCCGGGTGAATTTCTACTCGGCCCTGATCGGCGGCCTGACGGCCGGCGCCCTATGGCAAACGGTGGGCTGGCTGTTCGCCCATTTCATGGTCAGTTCCACCAAGTACACCGCCATCTATTCGAGCCTGGCGATCCTGATCCTGTTCATGTTCTGGCTCTACATCGCCTGGCTCATCGTCCTCGTCGGGGCCAGCATCGCCTTCTATCATCAGCATCCGGAATACCTCAGCAGCCGCACGCGCGACCTGCGCCTGAGTAACCGCCTGCGCGAGCGCCTGGCATTGCTGGTGGCCGGCCATATCGCGCGCAATTTTGTCATGGGCACCACCGCCTGGACCGCAGCCGGCCTCGCCGCCGCCCTCAACCTGCCCAAGACGAGCATCCGACGGACCCTGCACCTGCTGGAGCGCGAGGGATTCTTACTGCGCACGGCCGATGAACCGCCCTGCTTCATCCCGGCCACAGCGCTGGACAACACGCGTATCAAATCCCTGCTGGATGCCGTGCGCTGCTTCGAGGAGCGCGAGAGCGGCTGCCGTGACGCGGTCTCGGATCGGGGCATCCAGGAGGTGGAGCGGCAGATCGATACCGCAATCGGCCAGGCCTTGGGCAACATGACGCTACGCGAACTGGCCGCGACCTTGGACGCTCCGCATGGGTCAGCGGCAATGGGAGCGGTCGAAGAGACTGATCCGGCGACATCCGGATAAGGAACGGTTCGCTAATCAGCTACACAGATTCATTAGAGAACACTGTTGGCGTATCGGTCGTTGTCGTTGCCTAATCGGTTTCTGATTCGTTACTCACAACACCCCCACCCGTGCACCCGCTCCAGCGGCTCGGGAACAGGCTCTCGATGACGCCTGAACGGTGCAGCACCGCCACCCCCAACACCTGCCCGCGGTAAGTGACCAACACTTGGCCGGGCGGATTGGCGTTCAACTGCTCCGGAGTCGGGTCGAACTGCTCCCGACGCAGATAGTGGCCCCGCTGCCCCAGGGTCAGCGCGATCCGACAGCGGGTGGCAAGCGGACCGAAGACCATCGCCGCACCGGTCGTCGGCTTGGGCGGCCGGCAATTGGTGCGGTGGAAGAAAAGCCCGCTGCCCTCCGCCTTGGGCCAGGCCGGCGGGTGGTGGTCCGCGGCCATCAGATGCAACCCGCGGCGGGTTTGGCGATGGGCGCGGAACCCCGCCCAATAGTCGTGCGGCAATCCGTAATGAGCGGCTAACTCGGGCAGCCAGGCGTCACCGTCCGCCGGATCCAGCGCGGCGGACTCAGGCTCCGGTCCGGCGGCGGCCTCCGCGTCCTTCTCCAGCACGGCGATGAAGAAACCGCTGCTGTCGTTATGGTGTGGCCAGATGCGCAGACAATGAGCCAATTCGGCAGGCAGGTCGCGCCCGGCCCAATGGGTCAGCCCGGGGGCGGTGATGAGCCCGGCGAGTGTCGCCGGGACCACCCGGACCACCCCCGGATACTCGGCCAGAATATCCGCCACCGTGAGCTCGTTTTCCTCCGGGGCGAAAGTGCAGGTGGAGTACACCAGGCGCCCGCCGGGCTTAAGCCGCTGCACCGCCTTACGCAACAGGGCACGTTGACGCGGCGCGAGTCGCTCCGGGGAGCCGGGGTCGAGCCGGTCGATCAGTGACGGGTTGCGACGCAGGGTGCCCTCGCTCGAACAGGGCGCATCCACCAGAATGCGGTCGAACTGACCCCCGGCCGCGGGCCAGTTGGCCCCGTCGCTACAGGTCGTGGTGCAGTTGACGATGCCAAGCCGGTCCAGGTTCCCCTGGAGCGCCTTGATCCGGGCGGGGGCGATATCGTTGGCGATCAGGGTCCCGCGATTGTTCAGGGCCAGGGCGATCTGCGCCGTCTTGCCGCCGGGCGCGGCGCACAAGTCCAGCACGCGCTGGCCTGGAACCAAATCCAGAAGCAGCGCCGGGAGTTGTGAGACCGTCTCCTGAGCATGGGCGAGCCCGGCGCAATACCACCAGTGCTGGCCGGCACGGGTTTCCTCCGGCAACCGCAACGCACCCGGCAGCCAGGGCACGGAATGAGCCACAATGCCTTCCTCGGCCAGTAGGCTGGCAAGATCCGCGACGCTGATGCGCGCCGGATGCGCCCAAACAGCGGTCGGCAGCGGTCGGCACAGCGCCGCCGCAAAGGCATCCCAATCGTCCAGCAGCGGACGGTAGCGGGCCAGCGGCGAGGCCGCGACCTGGGCAGGCGTCGGCAGTGCGGCAGCACTGCCGCGGGGGGCACGTTGATTCATAGGTTCCGGGAAGCTTATCGCAGATGCATGGCGAGTGGCGGATGCGTGACGGCCGGCCCCCAGGCCGAGCCGGTCGACCCTGAGCGAGGAGCCGCACGGTGTGCTGGATTCTAACTTGAACGGAGGTCACCCTTAAGGCTAACTACCGGCGTTGCCGACGCGTCGAACTGGTCGATCCATTCATCTATGACTACATCAGAACCCGTGTTGGTTGATCTGGACCTGCTGGAGCAGATTCATGATGTTGCTCTGGGCCGCGCGTCCTGGAAGGACGTCCTCACCTGCCTGACGTCCGAGTTCTCGGCCGAGGTGGGCCTGCTCGCGGTGTATGAGGTCTCGCCCGATCAGGCGCGCGGCTTGGCGACGACGGATCCGGACGGGAGCCGGTGGCAACAGTACGCGGAGCACTTCGCCACGATCGACCCCTTCGCAGCACGCATCCGCTCGGGTCAGGTCCCACCGGGCCTGATCATGACCGGAGAGGACCTGGTGCCGGCACGCGTCTTCTGCGCCTCCGAGTATTTCAACGACTGGTTCAGACCGAACGGCTTGCGCCATACGGCCCGCGCTCACATCCGTATTCGCGATCAACTCAACCTCCAACTCGGAATGCCGCGCGCCGCGGCGGCCGGCCCCTACAGCGCCGCTGAGGTCGCCCGCCTGCAGCGCTATTTCAACCACATCAGCCGTGCCCTGCGGATGGCGGATGCGCTGGCAACCCGAACCCTGCAACCGGATTTCGACCAGGTCGCACGCACCTACGGCCTGACACCCGCCGAGACCAAGCTGATCGAAACGTTGACGGAATGCGGTTCGCTGCGACGTTCGGCGGAACGCACTCACCGCTCCTACTACACCCTGCGGGCGCAATTGCGCACGGTCTTCCTGAAGATGGGGACACGCAGTCAGACCGAACTCATGCGCATGATTCATAAAGTCACGAGTGATTCTCCGGAGGCTGACGGGCGCCGTTCCAACGATACATAAGCAGGTGACTGCCGACCAGGATCACCCCGATTTAGTCCATTTGGACGATAGGCGAACGCACGCGTAAGGAAGACACTACGTCCACATGCATGGAAGCATGAGGCTGACAAAACACCTCTGACAGGGAGCCCCTGATGGACCTCGGGGCAGGGAGTCGCGCACATCCGACGCCGAACTCACCCAGACTTCGGACTGGACCAGGGACCGGAAACGCCCTGCTCCCCTGTACCGGACGGGATTCCGCCCGTCCGGTGTCTTTTCGGCCATTCACCCAAAAAAAAGCAACGTCCGGCAATCGCCTGAGCAACGATCCAAGAATCGGTCGAACAGCCTGCAATCGTTGTCGTTCTCAAGCGTATCGCACCACGTCGTTTCGCTGTCCGAGCGCGGGTGAAGCGCGAACGGGGGTACTAGCCTCCCACTGCCCCGCCGCTGTTCCGGGCGATCAGGATGGCACGGGTCGGTGCCGGCAAACCCTCCCGAGTGCGGTCGGGGTCATCCGGGTCCAAATGATCCGGCAGAGACTGAAAGCGCATCCAGGCCGTGCCATGCTGCTCTTCGATCCGGGTGCGACTGCAGTCCACCAACCGGACGTCCGCGAACCCACAACGCTGGAGCCAGACGGTCAGTGACTCCACCGTCGGGATGAACCACACATTGCGCATGGCCGCGTAGCGGTCGGGCGGCACCAGCACCCGCTGACCCTCACCCTCCAGCACCAGGCTCTCCAACACCAGTTCCCCACCGGGGCGCAGGAGCCGGCGCAGGTCCAGCAAATGGTCCATCGGCGAACGGCGGTGATAGAGCACCCCCATCGAGAAGACGGTGTCGAACCCGTCCGGCGCGAGCCCAGCGGGCAGATCCTCGATCCCAAGCGGCAGGACGCACAGGTCATCCCGGCCGAGATAGCGGTTGATCGCCTGAAACTGCGTCACGAACACCCAGGTCGGGTCGATCCCCAGCACCAGCCGCGCTCCCGCCCCGATCATGCGCCAGGCGTGATACCCATTGCCGCAGCCCACGTCCAGCACCAGCCGGCCGGCGAGCGGGGTCAAGGCCCCGACCAGCCGGTCCCATTTCCAGTCGGAGCGCCACTCGGTGTCGATGTGTACGCCATGGATGCAGAACGGACCCTTGCGCCATGGATGCAGGGCCAGGAGCGCAGCGCGCAAGCGGCTGGTCTCCGCGGCCGTCGGCGGCCGGGCCGCGGTAACGCCGACACAGGCCGCAGTCAGTTCGACCGCCCCGACCGGCACGGCCGGCAAGTCCGCAAGGGCCGCCTCCCAGCGTGCCAGATCGCCATGAGCACCGGCCGCGAGTCGGTGGCCGACGGCTGCCTCCAGCCCCGCCGCCCAAGGTCCGAGTCGGGTTGCCGCCAGCCGGTCGAGGAACAGGCGGAAGGGCGTTAAGTCCATGCGACCCAGGCAACGAAGTTGAGTGATTGATACCAGCGGGTATGGCCCACAAAGCCGGCCGCCAGCAGTCGCTGCTCGTGTGTCTCGATCGTATCGGGCACCAACACCTGCTCCAGCGCCGCGCGTTTACGACTGATGGCCAACTCGCTGTAGCCCTGGGCCCGCTTGAAATCCTCGTGCAGGGTGGTCAACAGATGACCCCCAAGCCCCGGCGCGACCTGAACCTTCTCGGTCAGGATCAGCACGCCGCCGGGGACCAGCCCGGCCCGCAGCCGGCACAGGAGTTCAAGGCGCGACTCCGGCGCGATGAACTGCAGCGTCAGGTTGAGCACCAACACGGAAGCCCCAGTGACGGGCAGGTCGCAAAGATCGGCGCACCGCGTCTCGACCCGCTCCGCCCCGGGAACGTCGGCCAGACGGGCACGCAGACCGGCGATCATGGCCGGAGCGTTATCCACCGCGATGATGCGGACCCGCGCGTCAACCTGGCGCAGGATGGAACGGGTGACCGCACCCAGTGAGCAACCCAGGTCATAGCAAGCGGTGTCGGGCTGAGCCAGACGCCGGGCGAGCAGCCCGATCAGCTCCACCAACTCGCGGTAGCCGGGCACCGAGCGCCGCACCATGTCGGGAAAGACCTGGGCGACGGCGGCATCGAACTCAAAGGGTCGAACCGGGGCCTGCGGCTGATCGAACAGCGTATCGGGCTCGCTGCCGGACTCGCTCAGGAACTCGCTCATCGGGGCGCCATGCTCATCATCGCTCGCGTCACAAATACACCATCCTTTCCGGCCGTGTCGTTGCTAGAATCAGAGGTTGATCCGCCCACTTGTCAGTCGCCACCGGGAAACCACCATGAACGACAGCCTGGCTCAGTCAATCCTCGACGACGATGATGATACAGACCTCGCCGACCAGCCGGCGTCGACACCGGTCGCGGATGACTTCAAGCCGGACGACCCGACACTCTACCTCAACCGGGAACTGACCTGGCTCGCCTTCAACCAGCGTGTCCTGCATGAGGCGGATGATCCGCGCACCCCGTTACTGGAACGGGTGAAGTTCCTGGCGATCGTCAGTAACAATCTCGACGAATTCTTCATGAAACGCATCGGCGGGCTCAAGCAGCAGATCGCCGTCGGCGTACACAAACCCAGCATCGACGGCCGCACTCCCACCGAACAGCTCAAGACCTGCCAGGCCCAGGTCCGCGAGATGCACGCCGAGCAGAACCGCATCTTCGACGCGTTGATGGTACTGGTGGCCGAGCACGGCATCCGCATTCTACAGATCAAAGACCTGGCGCTGGACGCTCGCGAGCGCCTGCGCGAACACTTCCGCGCCAACATCTTCCCCATGCTGACGCCGCTCGCCATGGACCCGGCCCATCCCTTTCCCTTCATCTCCAACCTGGCACTCAACCTGCTGGTGACCCTGCGATATCCGGCCGGCAGCGAGAGCTACATGGCCCGCATCAAGGTGCCGGTGCATCGGGACGTCTCCAAGCGCCTGGTCGCGCTCGACGGCGGCACCACCTTCGTCACCCTGGAAGACCTGATCGTCGCCAATCTGGACATGCTCTTTCCGGGCATGGTGATCGATTCGGCAGAACTGTTTCGGGTCACCCGCAACGCCATCGTCGAGCCCGACATGGAAGCCGCCAATGATCTGCTGGAGCTGATCGAGACGGAACTGCGGGAGCGCCATTTCGCCCCGATCGTGCGCCTGGAGGTGCAGGAAGGCTTCGATCCGGTCCACCGCGGCATGCTGGCGGCGGAACTCGGCCTCAACGAGGAGCAGGACGTCGTCACGGTCGTCGGCATGATGCAGTTACGCGACCTCTTCGAGATCGCCGGACTGGATTTCCCCGACCTCAAGGACGCACCGCACCGCCCGGTTGACCACCCGCTGCTCGCCAATGATCGGCGCAACATCTTCCACATCATTCGCGAGAACGGACCCATCCTGCTGCAGCATCCCTACCAGCCCTTCAGCACCTCGGTGGAGCGCTTCCTGCGCACCGCCGCCGATGACCCCAAGGTGCTCGCCATCAAGATGACGCTCTACCGCACCTCGGCCGGGGCCATCCTCGACTCGCTGATCGAGGCGGCCCGCAACGGCAAGCAGGTGGCCGTGCTGGTCGAACTCCAGGCGCGTTTCGACGAAGCGGCCAACATCGGCTGGGCACGCCGGCTGGAGGCCGAGGGTATCCATGTCAACTACGGCGTGCTGGGGCTCAAGACCCACAGCAAGCTCATCTTCATCGTGCGCCGCGACTACGCCCAACTGCGCCGCTACTATCATATCGGCACCGGCAACTATCATCCGGGCACCGCGAAACTTTACACCGATCTGGGGATGCTGGGCTGTGACGAGGGCATCGGCCAGGATCTCACCGAACTCTTCAACTACCTCACCGGCTACTCCCCGCCGCCGAGCTACCGCAAGATCCTGGCCGCGCCCTACAACCTCAAGCGCTGCATCATCGACAAGATCAACCGCGAGATCGAGCACCAGCGCCGTGACGGCTCGGGCCTGATCCAGATGAAGATGAACGCCCTGGAGGACGTGGAGATCACCCGCGCGCTCTACCGGGCGACCCGCGCCGGGGTGCGGGTGGACCTGATCATCCGCGATACCTGCCGGTTCCGCCCCGGGCTGCCCGGTATCAGCGACAAGGCGCGGGTCATCAGTATCGTCGGGCGCTTCCTGGAGCACGGGCGCATCATGTATTTCCGCAACGGCGGCGACGAGGAATACTATATCGGCTCCGCCGACATGATGGGTCGGAACCTGGACAGCCGCGTGGAGGTCCATGCCCCGGTCGAGAACCCGGAGCTGCGTCAGGAACTGCGCCTGATCCTCGACGTGCAGTTCGCCGACAAGCGTTCGGCCTGGGACATGGACAGCGACGGTCATTACACCCAGCGCACCCCCACCGAGGAGAACGCCAAGGGCGCCCAGGAAACCCTGATGGCCGTGGCCGAGAAACGCCTGGCCGCCGCCGGCAAGCACAAGGAAAAGAAGATCCGCTCGCGACTCTTGAGCCACTTCCAGTGGCGGTTGCGGGGTAACGATTAGGCGATTGCCGGAAATCACCTTCGCCGAGCGGCTGCCGATGTGCTACCCATCGGACGTGATCACCGGACCTAGGGGCGGGTTTCAAACCCGCCCCTACACCAAGGATCTGTCCGGCTATCAGGTCGGAAGGCTATCGCTCCCAGGCTCACCCGGCCCTTCCCAGAAGCGCACCGGATCGAGTTCCTGCCAACGGTTGACGATGGTGCAGAACAGCCGGGCCGTCTGCTCGGCGTCGTAGATCGCCGCATGAGCCTCGCTGTTTTGCCAGCCGAGCCCGGCCGCCCGCGCGGCCTTGGCCAGGACGGTCTGGCCGAACATCAGCCCGGCCAGACTCACGGTGTCGAAGACACTGAAGGCGTGGAACGGATTGCGCTTGAAGCCGGTGCGCTCAACCGCCGCGGCCAGAAAATTGAGGTCGAAATGGGCGTTGTGACCGACCAGAATGGCACGATTGCAGCCGGCCGCGGCGACCGCCTTGCGGATGGGGACGAGGATCCGCGCCAGGGCTTCATGCTCCGCCACCGCGTCACGGAAGGGGTGGTCGGGATCGATGCCATTGAAGGCCAGCGCGCGGGGGTCGATCTCGGACCCCATGAAGGGCAGGACGTGGCAGGCCAGCGGTGCGGCTGGTTCCAGGAGGCCGTCCGGCCGCATGCGGATGATGACGGCGGCAATCTCCAGCAGGGCGTGGCGCCGGGCATCGAAGCCGGCGGTCTCCACGTCCACCACGACTGGGAGGAATCCGCGAAAGCGCCGGGCAATCCCCGAGACGGTCGATTGGTCTTCTTTCATCGCGACAGCATACGGGTGTGACGCGCGCTTGCCAAACCGGCGCTGCCCTTCGCGCTGCGGCATTGCTATAGTCGCGAGCTGGTTGGTTCGCAGGTTCATCGCCGTCGGCGCCTTGCACCTGCCGTCCCCAAACGGCATCCTGCTACGCTTGAGGCAGCGCGGCTTCGAAGTGAGGGCAGTCGATTGACCCGACCGGACGCTGCTGTTTTCTTTTAACGATCCACGCCCTGTCGGGCATCTGGGGGGATGTAAGGAAATGTACTCGTGGAAGAGCACACCGCGAACCCGCCGGTTGGCCGGCCTGGTGCTGCCGGCGCTGCTGGTCGCCGGCTGCGCCTCCAACCCCGACCGGGTGACGGACCCGCGCGACCCGCTCGAACCCTTCAACCGCGCCGTGTTCCGCTTCAACACCGACTTCGACAACGCCTTCATGCGCCCGCTCGCCAAGGGCTACAAGGCCGTCACGCCCGAGCCGGTCGATCGCGGCATCACCAACTTCTTCGGTAATATCGATGACTTCACGTCATTCGTGAACAACATTCTCCAGTTCAAGATGTCGCGCGCCGGCAGCGACCTGGGGCGCATTTTCATGAACTCGACGGTCGGCATATTGGGCTTTTTCGATGTGGCCACCAACGCCGGGCTGCCAAGTTACAAGGAGGACTTCGGTCAGACCCTGGGTTATTGGGGCATCCCGCCCGGCGCCTATTTCATGCTGCCGATCTTCGGACCCAGCAACCTGCGCGACAACGTCGGGTTCGCCGGGGATATCGTCACGGACCCCTTCTTCAGCATCGAAACCGGCCAAATCTATTGGGGATTCGCCACCCTGAGGATCGTTGATTTCCGCGCCGATCGGCTGACCGCGGGCGAGATCCTGACTGACGCGGCCCTGGACCCCTACGTTTTCCTGCGCGACGCCTATCTGCAGCGGCGCCGGAATCTGGTCTACGACGGGAATCCGCCGGAGTCCGAGGATCAGGCCGACATCTGGGCCGATATCGACTTCAAGGACAGTGACGGATCGGCACCCCTCGTGAAACCGGCGCCGCCGACGACGCGCACCCGCACCGAGACCTTTGGGCAGTAAAAGATCGACCGCCGTGCAGGGGCGACATGTAGGGGCGACTTCAGTCGCCCCTAAAGCCCCTAAGAATCTTGCAGGCATGCGCCGTTGGGATCTTTACCATGAAAGTCGCGCAGCGACCCTGCGGGAGCGGCGTCCCGCCGCGACGGGCCGGGCGCGCAGCCGCAGCGTTCGCCCTCACCGAGGGACCGCATCGCGACGGGACGCCGCTCCCACGGGGGACTTTCATTTTCCGGGGTGGCTTGATGTTCGTTTCATGGCCGTTAGTCACGGGAATCGCCTCAATGGTCTCCACCCGACGCGGGTGGCGACGCGAGACGTGGAGCAATACCTGCCGGAGCATCGCCGCCCTGATCCGACAGCCGCCAGTTGAGAACCTCCCCGGCGGCCAGCGGAATCACCCGGGTCGGCCCGAAGGCGTAGCCGGGCGGCACCGTCCAGGGCTCCCGACGCAGCGTCACCCGCGCGGTATTGCGCGGCAACCCGTAGAAATCGGGCCCGAAATGACTCGCGAACCCCTCCAATCGGTCCAGGGCACCGGCCTGCTCAAAGACCTTGGCGTAAAGCTCCAGTGCGGCATGGGCGCTGTAGGCCCCGGCACAGCCGCAAGCGCTCTCTTTGTCGTCGACCGGGTGCGGCGCGCTGTCGGTGCCCAGGAAGAAGCGCGGATGCCCGCTGACCGCGGCCTCCACCAAGGCCAGACGGTGGCGCTCGCGCTTGAGAATCGGCAGACAGTAAAAGTGCGGACGGATGCCGCCGACCAGCATGGCGTTGCGGTTGTACAGCAGATGGTGTGGCGTCAGGGTGGCGGCCAGGGTATCCGGCCCCGCCTGCACGAAAGCCGCGGCATCCGCTGTCGTGATGTGCTCGAACACGACCTTGAGACCGGGAAAGCCGGCCACGATAGGTGCCAGGCGCGCGTCCATGAAGCGGCGCTCGCGGTCGAAAATATCCACATCCGGGTCCGTCACCTCGCCATGAACCAGCAGCGGCAGGCCCGCCTCACGCATGGCCACGAACACCGGATCAAGCCGCCGCAGGTCGGTCACCCCGTCCTGGGAGTTGGTAGTGGCGCCCGCCGGGTAGAGCTTGCAGGCATACACGGCGCCGCTCGCTTTGGCCGTGGCGATTTCTTCCGGACGTGTATGATCGGTGAGATACAGGGTCATCAGCGGCCTGAAGTCACTGCCGGCGGGCAGTGCCGCGAGCAGCCGTTCACGGTAGGCCAGCGCCTGCGCGGTGGTGGTGACCGGCGGCTTGAGGTTCGGCATGACAATGGCGCGGGCGAACTGGCGGGCCGTATGTCCGATCACGCTGGCCATCGCCGGCCCGTCGCGCAGGTGCAGGTGCCAGTCATCGGGTTGCGTGATGGTCAGCTCGTCTGGGGCGGACAATTGAACACTCCACGAAAAATTGGTGTCGCGGCGGCGTCCTCGCCGCGGCCGTCGGGCGTCGGGCGTCGGCGCGCGACCGCGCAAGAACGTGTCACGATGCCTTAAACTAGGGACAGTTTCCAGTGACGCTCTGCCGACCACATCGCGGAGCGACAAACGGACTGCGACCGGGATGGTCACCTTACGACGGGTACAAGACTTGCCTGAATTAGCGGCCGGGCCATGGCCCACGCGTCCAGACAAGACCCGTTCCGCTCCATGCAATGACCTGTTGAGGAGAATCCAGCCATGTCCAAGACCCATGATGGTGCCGAACGCACCGCTCACCGCCGACTCCTCGCCTGGATCGACGAGATGGCCGCCCTCTGCGATCCGGATCGGGTCTACTGGTGCGACGGCTCCCAGCAGGAATATGACCGGCTGTGCGACGAGATGGTCGAGAGCGGCGCCTTCATCCGCCTCAACCCGGAGATCCGCCCCAACAGTTTCCTGGCGCGCTCGCATCCGAGCGACGTGGCCCGCGTCGAGGACCGCACCTTCATCTGCTCGCGGCGCGAGGAGGACGCCGGCCCCACCAACAACTGGAAGGATCCGCGCGAGATGAAGGAAATCCTGCGCGGCGAGTTCAAGGGCTGCATGAAAGGACGCACCCTCTACGTGATCCCTTTCAGCATGGGTCCGATCGGTTCACCCATCGCCCATATCGGGGTCCAGATCACCGACTCGCCCTACGTGGTGCTCAACCAGCGGATCATGACCCGCATGGGCCAGGCGGTCCTGGATACCCTGGGGGCGGACGGCGAATTCATCCCCTGCCTGCACTCGGTCGGTGCGCCCCGACTGCTCGGTGAGCCGGACGTGCCCTGGCCCTGTGCGCCGAACATCTCGGACAAATACATCGCCCACTTCCCGGAAACCCGCGAGATCTGGTCCTACGGCAGCGGCTACGGCGGCAACGCCCTGCTCGGCAAGAAGTGCCTGGCCCTGCGCATCGCCTCGGTGATGGCGCGCGATGAGGGCTGGCTGGCCGAGCACATGTTGATTCTGGGCGTCGAGAGTCCGGAACAGAAAAAAATGTATGTTACGGCCGCCTTCCCCAGCGCCTGCGGCAAGACCAATTTCGCCATGCTGATTCCGCCCAAGGGCTTCGAGGGCTGGAAGGTCACCACGGTCGGCGACGACATCGCCTGGATCAAGCCCAACCCGGCGGACGGCAAGTTCTACGCCATCAACCCGGAGGCCGGGTTCTTCGGTGTCGCGCCCGGAACCAATGTCGAATCCAACCCCAATGCGATGGCGACCCTCTACGCCAACTGCATCTTCACCAACTGCGCACTCACCGACGACGGCGACATCTGGTGGGAAGGGCTGACCAAGGAGCCGCCCGATCACCTGATCGACTGGAAGGGCCACGACTGGACCCCGGGCTCCGGCACCCCGGCCGCCCACCCCAATGCCCGGTTCACCGCCCCGGCCGCCCAATGCCCCTGCATCGACCCCGACTGGGAGAACCCCCAGGGCGTGCCGATCAGCGCCTTCCTGTTCGGCGGGCGGGTAAGTCACCACTTCCCCCTCGCCTTCCAGAGCTACAACTGGGAACACGGCGTCTACATGGCCGCCACCATGGGCTCCGAGGCCACCGCCGCCGCCATCGGCCAGGCCGGGATGCGCCGCGACCCCATGGCGATGCTGCCCTTCTGCGGCTACAACATGGCGGACTATTGGCGCCACTGGCTGCGCATCGGCCGCAAGATGGTCGCCACCCCGCCGCGCATCTTCCGCGTCAACTGGTTCCGCCGCGATGAGCACGGGCGCTTCATCTGGCCCGGCTACGGCGAGAACATGCGCATCCTGAAATGGGTGGTGGACCGCTGCAACCATCGTGGCGCCGCCATCGAAAGTCCCCTGGGCTGGGTACCCGGCTACGACGCCATCTGCTGGAGCGGCATCGACTATTCGCGCTCGGACTTCGCCGCCATCACCAACATCACCATCGAGACCGCCCGCCAGGAGACCAACGACCAGGAAGAGTTGTTCACCCGCTTCGGCGACCACCTGCCGCGCGAGATGGAGATCGAGCGCGAACTGCAACTGGCACGCCTCTATCACTCCCCGGAAGTCTGGGACCTGTCGGCGGCGGCACAGACGGGTTAATCGACTCGGACGACGCCCG
>NZ_CAIZIZ010000124.1 GCF_903933125.1 uncultured Lamprocystis sp.
AAGGTCCTATAAGGATATAGAGCAGGTTTGGGGCTGCCGTGAGCCAGTGATGGGCTGATATAGCCCTCGGACGTGATAACCGGACGTAGGGGCGGGTTTCAAACCCGCCCCTACACCAAGGGTCTGTCCGGATATCAGGTAAGAAGGCTATATAATGGCCGGCAAAATTATATTGAGCCCGGCTCGAATGGCACTGACTTAAGTCGAGACATCTATAAATCAGCGGGTTACAGACAGTGCGACAAGCAGTCACTTGAGTTCAGGCAGCTTTTTCGGCGGTGTTTCCTGGCATCGGCCCAGTCCGCAACCGTTTTTCGCTGACTTCGCGCCATCGCAACCGATTGTTTCTATGAGGCTAACGCCTTAAGTCAGTGCCATTCGCCCCTTATCCCTGCTCGGCAGTGACTCCATTAAGTCGATGACGTTTTCGCGGCGCAGAAGGTGAAAGTTTGATTTAAAGGCTACCAAGTTGGCGAATACCGACCGATGCTCATAGCCTTCGAGCAGATCTAAGACGGCCGAGTCCCACCGATGCTCATAGCGTTCGAGCAGATTAAGGCTCCAGGGTAGGGCGTGATTCTCTGACAGACAGTGCCAATCCCATCGGTCAGCGAATCGCTCGATTAAGTCCAGGCTCCAGGGTAGGGCGTGGTTCCCAGACAGTCCATTTTCTCCCCATTGCCACCGATCGGCAAAGCGCTCGATCAGTTCTACGCTCCAAGGTAGGGATTCGTTCTGCCCGAGTCCGCGGTGTCGCCAAGCCCACCGATTGACAAAGCGCTCGATCAGTTCCACGCTCCAAGGTAGGGCTTTGTTCCTCGATACCAAATACCAGTTCCACCGGTCGACAAAGCGCTCGATCAGTTCCACGCTCCAAGGTAGAGCTTTGTTCTGCGAGACCCCCGTCCAGTTCCACCGGTCGACAAAGCGCTCGATCAGTTCCACGCTCCAAGGTAGAGCTTCGTTCTGCGAGGCGCCCGTCCAGTTCCACCGGTCGACAAAGCGCTCGATCAGTTCCACGCTCCAAGCTAGATCTTTGTTCAGCGAGACCGCCATCCAGTCCCACCGGTCGGCAAAACGTTCAATCAATTTCACGCTCCAAGGTAGAGCTTTGTTCTGCGAAACCGCCATCCAGTTCCACCGGTCGGCAAAGCGCTCGATCAGTTCCACGCTCCAAGGTAGAGCGCTGTTCCACGAAAGCCATTCCCAGTCCCACCGATCGGCATAACGCTCGACCAACTCCAGGCTCCACGGCAGGGCTTCGTTTATAGAGAGTCCACGCAGCCCATCCAGTCCATCCCAGTCCCACCGATCGGAATAACGCTCGATCAACTCCAGGCTCCACGGCAGGCCTTCGTTGCAAGAGAGTCCATACCAGTTCCACCGATCGGCAAAGCGCTCGATCAGATCCAAGGTCCAGAGTAGGACTTCGCTATGTGAGAGGTCGAACCAGTTCCACCGATCTGCAAAGCGACCGATCAGATCGTCATCAAGAGGATAAAGACAAGAGAGACCAGGAACGAAGATCTTCGGATGCCTGCGAAGCAACGCCTTGAACCGCTCCCGCTCCGCCTCGTCTTTGACCGCAGAAGCGACCGCAAGTAGCCGATCCGTGGCTTGAACCATCGCGCGCTCAGGCGCGGGCACCAGGGCGTTTCTGGGATCGGAAGCGTCCTCATTCATCAAAATAAGTCATCCAGGAATTTCTTGGCGTCGCTATCGTTGAATTTCTCGGGGCTCGGCACCGGCGGGACTGGTGCTTGGTCCATCAGATCGATGATGTCCTGCCGCTGTAAGCGTTCCCACAGCGGCCGCAGGTGCCGCGCGGCCGGCGGTCGGTAAAGCGCTCGATGAGATCCAGTCCCCAGGGGAGCGCGGCGTTGTCGGAGAGTACATCCCAGTCCCACCGGTCGGCAAAGCGCTGGATCAGTTCCGCCGTCCAGGGCAGAGCCGGATTGGCGGAGAGGATCGGCCAATCCTAGCGGTCGGCCAGGAGCGCCGGGCTCCAGCGCAGGTCGCGGTTGGCGGAGAGAGGAATTAATCGAGCCTAGTCCCTTATCCACCTTATCCACCGCAATGGGGTGCCGCGGCACTTGAACACGACAAGCGGAAATCGCCTGCGCCTCAGACCCACCCGGTCCGGCTTCACCCCGCGGCGCGCGCGAAAAATGCTGCAGCGCAAACGTCTCTCAAGTGTCTCTCGCTACGCGGCGTTGGTTATTTCTCGTGATGGTGCTAGCATATGAATGCCGAGCTTAGTTTGCAAGAAAGACTGTAGTGTTCGCAAGGAACACGTAGTGCGCACGATGATTCGTCGTGTAGTAGAGTAAGTTGTCTTTTTCGTCCCCGCTTCGCGGAAGAGTCGGTTGCTTGCTGGGCTCGGCAAATCCCATTCCTAACTTGACGTTTCGCGGTTATGAAGCATTCTTCCAGGTCAAACACTTTAACCCTGAATTTCTCTTTGGGTTATGCGGATCTACGCGAAGTACTTCGAAATGTTTCTTACCCCACCCAATGTTCTACCGCATCGGGTCAACAGCCACTTCATGCTGCACTTAGCGATAGATCAACTGGTCCGCGTCTGCGCCAAGATGGCTCCCTGCCCGGACCTCTAGCTGTGATGCGGCGAGGTATGAACTGGCTAAGAAATGGCGCTATAATCGCTATAGCCTATTTCTGCGATTCTAAAATCAGCTTACCTGATATATAGCAATAGCTGATATTTAATAGATATCACATTTAATATTAATATCGAGTATCATTACTTGTCAGGGGCGGATATGCCATCGTCTGCTAAGCAGGATTATCTCAGAACTGAATCATCTACTAAGCCGAATTATCTCAGAACTGAGTTTCTTGAGTATAATTCATGGGGTCCGACAACCCCGAAACAAGATGGTGTCCTTTTTCATCAGAATCACAGCAGTGTTGGGTTTCCGATTATTAACAATTTATCAGATCTCAGTAATGGTGTTGGGCTGTCTGTAGGCGAATTGATTTGGCTTTGTTACAGGAAGCCGGTGAGTACGGTTGATCATTATTTCCGCTTTACTATTCCGAAGAGGAGCGGTGGGCTGCGATATATTGCATCCCCCAAGCCTCGGCTTGCTCATGTTCAACAGTGGATAAAAACGAATATCTTGGATAAAGTGGAAATTCATAGCGCAGCATGTGCCTATCGAGCAGGTAGATCGATTGTCGACTGCGCGATTCCACACCAGAAAAAGTCCGTTGTGATTCGGTTAGACATTGAAAACTTTTTCCCTTCAATAAATTTTTTTAACGTACGCCAGATATTCCTTGACATGGGTTACAATCTAGGTATCAGTACTTGCTTTGCTCTTTTATGTACAGATGAGCATCGGGATAAAGAAATAGTAGATGGTCAGACGCGGTACATTAGTCGCTCCCCTAGTTCCCCTCGGCACTTGCCACAAGGCTCATCGGCATCGCCGGTCATCAGTAATATCGTTATGTGCCTCAATGACTTGAAGCTAAGTGCGATAGCTGCAGACAACGGATGCAGTTATACAAGGTATGCGGATGATTTATTCTTTTCGACGGACGACGAAAAGCCCCTTGGAGACCTAATTATCGGGAAACTAATTTATTCCGTCAAAAGCACATTAGTATCCCAATCGCTTGTGATCAACAACCGTAAGACGCGCGTCATGAAAATGGGGAGCCGGCAAGCGGTCGTTGGGATAGTTGTAAATACCAAACTCAGCGTGCCTCGAAAATTACTTCGGAGGCTGAGGTCCGCTATACACTGGTGCGAGAAATACTCGCTGCATCACTACATGGTAAATTACATACGTGGAATGGTCGCTTATGTAAGAATGATAGACCGGTCCGCGGCTGAGCAACTCGTGGCATCTCATCCTTGGATTGTGATCGCCGAGACACGACGAATCAGCAGCGCTGCATGGGTTTTGCGGAAGTGGTTGCCAGTGGTTGATATCTATAGTCATAAGTTGTTCGGGGCGGTGGTTTTTTTTCATCCGCCTAATCTAATCACAAGTGCCGGCGTTTGTGATCGAAAAGGCTTTGTGGTGCTTGAGCATACATTTACCGTTTTTCCTTGGCCATCGTTCGTTGCAGAGGCGAAACAAGTGGATTCACCTGTTGTGAGAAGGGCGCTGTTGCAAAAAGTGTTAGGACCGTAGGGCGCTGATCGGGTCGGGCTGACGGGATTTCGCTCGTCAGTCTTACCACACCACCGGGCATGCGGTTTTTCTGCATCCCGCCGTTGAGCCCAACGGGCTTGGCCCGCGTCGGCACCCGCGGGCGAGAAACTCACCAGTGGCTGGTGATTTAAAAGATGTCGTCATCGAAAGAGAAAAGACCAGTGGCCTGTCGCTCTGTGCTTTCGGATGCGCGGCTAACCATTCGCAGGATGTCTGGTGTTCTGGGTTCGATTCTCTGACTTAACGGGGTCGCTTCCTGGGGGTGTGAGTCGATTCCTGAGGCTTTGGTTTCGGGCTTTTCATGCAGCGACTCCATTAGTTTAATGATGTCTTCGCGGCGTAGAAAGCGCCATCGCTGAAAGTCCCATTTGAAGGCTCCCAGGACGGCGAAGTCCCACCGATGTTCATAACGTTCGAGCAGATCTAGGCTCCAGGGCAAGGCGGGATTCGCGGACAGATGTCGCCAATTCCATCGGTCGGCGAATCGCTCGATCAAGTCCAGGCGCCAGGGCAGAGCGGAATTCCAGGACAGATGTTGCCAATCCCATCGGTCGGCGAATCGCTCGATCAAGTCCAGGCGCCAGGGTAGGGCGGGATTCCAGGACAGATGTTGCCAATCCCATCGGTCGGCGAAGCGCTCGATCAAGTCCAGGCTCCAGGGTGGGGCGGGATTCCGGGACAGATATTGCCAATGCCATCGGTCGGCGAATCGCTCGATCAAGTCCAGGCTCCAGGGCAGGGCGGGATTCCGGGACAGATATTGCCAATGCCATCGGTCGGCGAAGCGCTCGATCAAGTCCAGGCTCCAGGGCAGGGCGGGATTCCGGGACAGATATTTCCAATCCCATCGATCGGCGAATCGCTCGATCAAGTCCAGGCTCCAGGGCAGCGCTTCGTTACTAGTGAGCCCATGGACATTGCGGCCCCCATACCATCGGTCGGCGAATCGCTCGATCAAGTCCAGGCGCCACGGCAGGGCTTCGTTGCAGGAGAGAGAGGGCAAATTCCATCGATCGGCGAATCGCTCGATCAAGTCCAGGCTCCAGGGCAGCGATTCGTTGCAGGAGAGAGAGGACCAATCCCATCGGTCGGCGAATCGCTCGATCAAGTCCTGGTGCCAAGGCAGGGTGGGATTCCAGGACAGATGTTGCCAATTCCATCGGTCGGCGAATCGTTCGATCAAGTCCTGGTGCCAAGGCATGGCGGGATTCCAGGACAGATATTTCCAATCCCATCGGTCGGCGAATCGCTCGATCAAGTCCAGGCTCCAGGGCAGCGCTTCGTTGCAGGAGAGAGAGGACCAATCCCATCGGTCGGCAAATTGCGCAATCAGTTCCAGGTGCCAGGGAATGGCAATATTGTGGGACAGGTTAGACCATTCCCATCTATCGGCGAAGCGGCCGATTAATTCGCTGCTCCAAGTCATGGCTTCATTTGAGGATAGACCATAATAATAGCTGTCTTTGTGGCTGTGTTCCGTCCACCCCCATTGCCATCGGCTGGCGAAAGTTTTGACGAGGTCGCCATCAAGCGCGTAGTAGCATGACAGCCATTTAACCAACAGATCCGGACGCCTGCGAAGCAATGCCGTGAACCGCTCGCGCTCCGCCTCGTCATTGACCGCAGAAGCGACCGCAAGCAGCCGATCCGTGGCTTGAACCATCGCGCGCTCAGGCGCGGGCACCAGGGCGTATCTGGGATCGGAAGCGTCGTCATTCATCAAAATAAGTCATCCAGGAATTTCTTGGCGTCGCTATCGTCGAATTTCTCGGGGCTCGGTACCGGCGGGACTGGTGCTTGGTCCATCAGATCGATGATGTCCTGCCGCTGCAAGCGTTCCCACAGCGGCCGCAGGTGCCGCGCTGCCGGAGGCTGCCAGCGGTCGGTAAAGCGCTCGATGAGATCCAGTCCCCAGGGGAGCGCGGCGTTGTCGGAGAGTACATCCCAGTCCCACCGGTCGGCAAAGCGCTGGATCAGTTCCGCCGTCCAGGGCAGGGCCGGATTGGCGGAGAGGATCGGCCAATCCCAGCGGTCGGCCAGGAGCGCGATGAGCGCCGGGCTCCAGCGCAGGGCGCGGTTGGCAGAGAGCGCCTGCCAGTCCCACTGCCGGGGATAGCGTCTGAGCAACTCAAAGCTCAGCGCGGCCTGACCGGACAGACCCTGCACCAGGATGTCCGGTCGTGCCCGCAGGCAGTCTTGAAAGCGGGTGTGCTCAGTGTGCTCGGTGTCGTCGGGGTCGGCGGCGCGCTGCTGCATCCGGGCCAGGGTCTCTTCGATCCAAAGGTTGGCGTCTTCGAAAGTTAGGCGGCGCTCGTCGAAATAGGCGTCCCAGTCGGTGAGGCGGTGCAGGGTGCGGTAGGTCTCGGTGTCGCGCAGGGCCTTTAGCTCGGCGGCGACCCGGTCGAGGTCGTGGCGCAGGACGATGATGGCGTGTTGCAGCGATTCGGTATCGGTCAGGGGGATGCCGTGCGCGGTGCCGAACTGGCCGGTGCGCACGGCGGCATGGATGGTGCGCACGGCGGCGAGGTCGTTGTTGCGGTAGGCGGCTTGCAGCCGGATGAACAGGTCCTTGGCCCGCTCCTGGTCGGCCGCATCCACCTTGTCCGGGTGGCAGCGCTGGCTGGTTTGGCGATACAGGCGCTTGAGTTCGTCCAGATCCGCGGGGGCGAGCGACGGGGGCGGCGGGGTCCGGCGGGCACGGGTATTGGCCTCGCGGTAGTCTTGGTACTCGGCCTCAGCGCGCTCGGCCTCGGACTGCAAGGCCGGATCGGCCTCGGCCTGGCGGCGGCGCAGCGCGGCCTGGAGCGCGAGGTGACGGATGGTCAGGTCGCCGAGTTCGTGGTTGGCGCGTAGTGAAAAGGCATGGATCTGACGCTCGATGTCGGCCTGTTCATCGCGCAGGGCGGTGATCTGATAGTCCAGTGCGCGCACCGTGAGGCGCAGCAGGGCAGTGCGTTCGTGCCTGGCGAGGGTTCGCTCGCGGCTGCCCTGGAGATAGTCGTCGATCCAGGCCGCCGCGATGCCGTCGGCGGGTGCTCGCAGGGCGGCGAACAAGGGATCGAGGCCCATGGCGCGGCTGTCAGGGCGGAGTTTCTCGACTTGGGCGGCCACGGCGTCCCAGTCTTCCAGCATCAGCAGATGACGGATGACTTCAAGGCGTCGGCGGGTCTCGGCGCTGTCGCTGGCGCGGGGGCCAAGGCCTTGGTCCTGGAGCAGGCCGGTGAAGGCGTCGAGGTAGTCGGCGGCGATGTTGCCGTCGTCATCCGCGCCGGTGCCGTCGGCGGGGTTATGGGTGATGACCAGGATCAGGCCGTCGTCGCTGCCCTCGGGCGGGCGGGTCCAATCGTGTGAGCCGGTAATCACGCTGGTGCGGTCGATGACGCAGAAGTTGTGCTCGATGGTTGGTTGGTCGTCGCGGCCGGCGGGGAGCAGGAAGACCTCGCCGCCAATGTCGCGCAGGCGCTCGAAATTGAGCCGGCCGGGGCCGATGTTGTGCGAATCCGCGGGGATTGCGAGGCGCACGGTCAGGCCAAGACCGGCCTTTTTGCACAGGATGTCGAAGATGTCGCGGTCCGTGAACCGGGCGACGGCGACGACGATTTGCTCGGTAGCCGCGGTGAGGCGCTTGGCGATCTCTTGGGGAATGTTGTCGAAGTGGGCGGTCGTTTCCATGAGCTGATTCCAACGCTGACAGTATCGAGGTTCGGGAGAAACGAGTTGCTGCGGTCGAGTCTCGTGCCGTGATTCAGGTCGCTCATCCTCATCGGGTGGTTCCCAGCAGGATACGCTGCCCCAGCGCTTCATAACGGTTCCAGATATCCGGAACGTGGGAGGTGATCAATAGCTGCCCGTCGCGCGCGGCAACCATCTGCTCCAGCCGAGAGAGGAAGCCGGGGATGAGCGACGGGTGCAGGTGCAGGTCAGGTTCGTCGATCAGGACGATGCCGCCGGGTTCGAGCCAGCGGCCAACCATGTAGATCTGGATCAATACCTGATGTTCGCCCGCGCTCAGATCATCCAGACCATGGACGCTGCCCGCGTGGTCACGCAGTGCGACCCGAATGCGGTTTTCACCCACTCTGATTTCGGTCAGGATCTCCTTGCCGGAGAGAAAGCCGTTCATGTCGTGTACCAGGCCAAGAAAGCGTTCCGGTGCCGCGGCCTTCAATGCCAGCAGCGATGCTTCCAACTGGCTCTCCCATTGCTCGGAGACGTGGTAGGCGGCGAGCCAGCACTGCCCAAGGTCTTCCGGCTTGATCTCTTCCAACCCGCGTCGCGGTTTCACCCAGCGTCGCTCTTCGGCGTCCAAGAAAATGACGTTCGGCGATCCGCCGCCCTCGGGGGAGACGAGCATCCGGTGACGTGCCTCGGCCCAGTCGTCCAGCCGCAGACCTTGCGGGCGCCAGATCAGTTCGCGACCCGCTGAGCGTCCG
>NZ_CAIZIZ010000125.1 GCF_903933125.1 uncultured Lamprocystis sp.
CGCCGCGATGGGGCCGGGCGCGCAGCCGCAGCGTTCGCGGTCACCGCGGCACCGCATCGCGGCGAGACGCCGCTCCCACGGGGGACTTTCATCTTCCGACGATCAAGGCCCGCTCGGTTTTCCGATTCACTGCCGGATTCAGGGTGAAGCCCGGGCGCTCGTAAAGGCATCAGTGCATCACTGGTAGTTCAAAGGTTAATAACTTGCTGTGATTCTAATAGGCCCGCGTCAGCGATGCGCATCGGTCGCGCGTTTTAAACCGCGAGCGTCACCCCTTGTGCAGTGCAGCAACCGGACCCATAATTATCCGCGCTCGATAACTCAAAGGCGCTGCCTTAAATGTTTGCCTGTTTCCGAGGCGACCTAACCGGCTTCTTCAACCGCGGACAGACCCATGCTCACCCTTGAAGCAGAATCCATAGAAATCATCCGCGAGGCCGTGGCGACGGCCCGCAACCCCGTCATGATGTACTCCATCGGCAAAGACTCCTCGGTCATGCTGCACTTGGCACGCAAGGCCTTCTATCCCGCGCCGCCGCCGTTCCCGCTGCTGCATGTCGATACCCGCTGGAAGTTCGCCGAGATGTACGTGCACCGGACCCGCATGGTGGAGGAGAGCGGGATGAAGCTCATCACCCACACGAACCCGGAGGGGGTCGCGGCGGGGGTCAATCCATTCACCCACGGCAGCAACTACCACACCGACGTCATGAAAACCCAGGCGCTCAAGCAAGCCCTGAACGCCCTGGGCAGTGATGTGGTCTTTGGCGGTGCCCGGCGCGACGAGGAAAAGAGCCGGGCCAAGGAGCGTGTCTTCTCATTCCGCGCGGCGGGCCATCGCTGGGATCCGAAAGCCCAGCGTCCGGAATTGTGGAATCTGTATAACACCCACGTCAAGCCGGATGAGACGATCCGGGTCTTTCCAATCAGTAACTGGACCGAGCTCGACATCTGGCAATACATTCACGCCGAGGGGATTCCGATCGTCCCGCTCTATCTGGCGGCGGAGCGCCCGGTGGTGCAGCGCGATGGTCAATGGATCATGGTCGATGACGATCGTTACCCCTTTGCACCGGGTGAACAGGCGGTGATGAAGCGCGTGCGCTTCCGCACCCTTGGCTGCTGGCCGTTGACGGCCGCCGTCGAGAGCGATGCCGATACGCTGGAGGCGGTGATCGCCGAGACCTTCAATGCCCGCAGTTCGGAGCGTCAAGGCCGGTTGATTGACGCCGACACCCCCGGATCGATGGAGAAGAAGAAGCAAGAGGGTTATTTCTGATGAACGACCTGCACGCCCGTGACATCGTTTCCTTCCTGGAAGAGCAACGTAACAAGCAAACCCTGCGCTTCATCACCTGCGGCAGCGTGGATGACGGCAAGAGTACCCTGATCGGCCGCCTGCTGTTCGAAAGCAAAAGCATCTTCGACGACCAACTGGAAGCGCTCGAAAGCGACTCGCGCCAGTACGGCACCCAAGGCGAAAAGACCGACCTGGCGCTGCTGGTCGACGGCCTGCAGGCTGAGCGCGAGCAGGGCATCACCATTGATGTCGCTTACCGGTTCTTCGCGACCGACCGCCGCCGCTACATCGTTGCCGATACGCCCGGTCATGAGCAGTACACCCGCAACATGGCAACCGGCGCGTCCACCGCGGAACTGGCGGTTATCCTGATCGACGCGCGCAAAGGTGTGCTGACGCAAACCCGCCGTCACAGCCGCATCGCCGCCATGATGGGGATTCGTCACATCGTGTTGGCGGTCAATAAGATGGACTTGGTCGGTTTCGATGAGGCCGTCTACAACGGGATCATCGCCGACTACCAGGCCTTTGCCGCCGACTTCGGGTTTCTCAGCACCCACGCCATCCCGCTGTCGGGCCTGGACGGGGACAATGTGCTGCATCGCAGTGCACAGACGCCCTGGTACAACGGCCCCAGTCTCATGGAATATCTCGACACGGTGGATGTCGGCGATACCAGCGAGCGCGCGGCTTTCCGGATGCCCGTGCAATGGGTGAATCGGCCGAATCTGGACTTCCGGGGTTTCTGTGGTCGGATCGCCGAAGGCACCTTGCATCCCGGCGATGCCGTGCGCGTGTTGCCGTCGGGCGTGCAGACGCGGGTGAAGGCCATTCTGGCGGGTTTCGATGCGGTCGAGACCGCCCATCCGGGCGACGCGGTGACCGTGACCCTGACGGAAGAGGTTGACGCCAGCCGCGGCGACGTGCTGGTGGCCGCCGCCGCGCCCCCGGAGGTCGCGGACCAGTTCGAGGCCAAGCTGCTATGGATGGTCGAGCACGCCATGACGCCGGGCCGGCAGTACCTGATGAAGACGGCTTGCAAAGAAGTGACGGCCACCATCACCGCAATCAAATATCGCGAGGACGTCAATACGGGTGCGCATCTCGCGGCCAAGTCGCTGGGACTCAACGAGATCGCGGTTGTCAACCTGTCCACCGGCGCGCCTCTGGTGTTCGAGCCCTATGGCGTCAACCGGGTGATGGGCGGTTTCATCCTGATCGACAAGCTCACCTTCGAGACCGTCGGCGCCGGGATGATCGATTTCGCGCTGCGCCGCGCCAGCACCATCCACTGGCAGATGCTGGAGGTCAACAAGACCGAACGGGCCGCGCAGAAGCACCAGTCGGCACGCTGCATCTGGTTTACCGGGCTCTCGGGTTCCGGCAAATCGACCATCGCCAACCTGCTGGAAAAGCGGCTGCACGCCGAGGGCAAGCACACCTATGTGCTCGATGGCGAGAACGTCCGCCACGGCTTGAGCCGCGACCTGGGCTTCACCGAGGCCGACCGGGTGGAGAACGTCCGGCGCGTGGCCGAGGTGGCGCGGCTGATGGCCGATGCCGGTCTGATCGTCCTGGTCAGCTTCATCTCACCCTACACCAGCGAGCGCCGGATGGCACGCGATCTGTTCGAGCCGGGTGAGTTCGTCGAGGTCTTCGTGGATACCCCGGTCGAGGAATGCGAGCGGCGCGATGCCAAGGGTCTGTACGCCCGCGCACGCCAGGGCGGTCTGGAGAACTTCACCGGTATCGACAGCCCCTATGAGCGTCCCCAGGCGCCCGAGGTCCACCTGCAGACCCCGCAGATGTCACCCGAGGACTGTGTCGATGCGGTGTTGCGCGCGCTGGCTTGAAAGGACGTCGGGCGGGTTTAAAGTGATTTCCGGGAAAAGATGTATAGCCATCGGACGTGATAACCGGACGTAGGGGCGGGTTTCAAACCCGCCCCTACACCAAGGGTCTGTCCGGATATCAGGTAGGAAGGCTATACCAGCGTGTGGGGGCGACATGTAGGGGCGACTTTAGTCGCCGCCGCCCGCTAAAGCGTCGGCCTCCGGCCGCGTCGCCCCCGCCACCGCTCACACCGGACGACAAACCGCATCCAACCGGATTCAGTCGAGGCGGCCTTGATCGTCGATACTGAGCAGCGCGATCTTGCTACCAAAAGCAGAACGGCAAGGCGCGAGGTGCGTTTCAGCGACGGCCGTCAAGGTTATTGTCGCACCGTTCCGCTAGCTTGAGATCGGACACAAACACCGGCGCAATCGTGCCCGGCGGTTCCGAATGCCTCGAGAGATCACATGAAGACCGATCAGACCGATTGCACCGATCATTCCCGCCGCCGTCTGCTCATGGCGGCCGCCCTGCTCGCGGCGGGCGCGCGCTGGCCGGCCCTGGCGGGGGCGGCCGGGTCCGCTGCGACGGCCGGCGCCTTCCTGCCGGCGGGCAGCGCCCGGGGTCAGGAGGTGCTGGTGTTGGGCGCCGGCATCGCGGGCTTGGTGACCGCCTACGAACTGCACCAGGCCGGATGCCGCGTGCGGGTGCTGGAAGCGCGCGAGCGGGTGGGTGGGCGCTGCTGGACGCTGCGCCGGGGAGACCGCTTCACCGAGATGGGCGGTGCCGAGCAGGAGTGCCGGTTCGCGCCGGGCGATTACCTCAATGCGGCTGCCAATCGTATTCTCACGAGCCATCTGGGCGTCCTCGCCTATGCCCGGCGGCTGGGCGTGCCCCTCGAACTCTACACCAGCGGCCCCCAGGGCCAGAACTGGCTGTTGCGTCGCAAGCCTGGGCATCCGCTCTCCGGCCACCGGGTGCGGTTCCGCGAGCTGGACCGCGATGAGATCGGTTATGCGATGCAGCGTTTGGTGGAGCTGCTGGAGCCAGGTGGGGGTGCCGCCGCGGGCGCTGCTGAAGATCATGCCCTGGCCGCCTGGGCACGCCGCTTCGGTACGCTGGACGCGTCCGGGCGCTACGTCGGCGGCCCGGCCCGTGGCTATCAGGTTCTGCCGGGTGCGGTGGACGCCCCCGGGGTGTTGTCCAAGCCCTTTCCGGAAGAGGAAGTGTGGTCCTACGGACAACTGGCCGAAGCCCCGGGGTGGGTCAACAGCGCCAAGTATCCCACGCCGGTCCTCACGGTGACGGGCGGCATGGATCATCTGGCATCGGCCCTGGCCGGTCAACTCCCGGCGGGGACTATCCGGTTGGGTGCGGAGGTGGTTCGGCTGCGCCAGGACGGCAGCGGGGTCACGGTGCGCTGGCGGGACACGCGCTCCGGCGAGGTGCATGAGGCCCATGCCGCGCGGCTGGTCTGCACCATCCCCTTCATTGTCTTGTCGCGGATCGACAGCGACTTCGATCCGGCCATCCGGGGAATCATCGCGGGCCTGGGTTACGAGCCGGCGCTAAAGGTCGGTTTCGGCTTCCGCCGCCGCTTCTGGGAGCAGGACGAGCAGATTTTCGGCGGCTACTCGTACGTCGATGACCCCGAACTGTTCATCGCCTATCCAAGCGCCCGGCTGGGCACGGCCACCGGCGTGCTGACCAATTACTACGGGGTGCGGGGTGCGCTGGCGTTGGCCGGCCTGAAGCCCCAAGAGCGGCACCAGGCCGCCCTGGCGGACGTGCAGTCGCTCCATCCGGACGCCGCGGCGGCGTTAGACTCGGCCGTCTCGGTTGCCTGGCCGCGCATCCCCTTCAGCGCCGGCTGCTTCGGTGCCTGGACCGACAATGCCCGCGCACGCGACCTGCCGCGGGTGGCCGCCGGCGACCGGCGGGTCATCTTCGCCGGAGAACATGTGAGCCAGATTCCTGCCTGGATGGAAGGCGCCGTCCAATCGGCCCATGCCGGGTTGAAGCTCCTGCAACAACAATGGGAGGCGCGGTCATGACATCGCGGAGCATGCTGGCCGTGTTTGCGCTTGTCGTGCTGTTGCCGGGCGGTGCCGGCCGGGCGGACGAACCCGCCGCGCTCTACGCGGAGCTGTGCGCGGCCTGCCACGGGCAGGGCACCGTGCCCTTGAGCGGCAGCCCCTATCCGGCGCTGTTCGGCAACCCCCAGGTGGCTGCCGCCGGCCCCGTCTATGTCGCCCTCAAAGCGCTGCACGGAACCGGCAACATGTATCCCCTGTGTGCCCTGGCGAGCGACGCCGAGATCGCCGCCATCGCCAACGACCTTGCCGCCGCCAACGGCAACCAGTCGCCGCCGTTGGCCCCGGAGGCCGTCGCCGCGCTGCGGCCCGCCGTGGGCGACTGTCCGATTCCTCATTAACAACGGCGTGAGCGAACTGCGCAATCGCCTGCGGTACGAAGTTCTTCGGAAATCGCCTAAGGCGCGGCGTCGAGCCAGTTTTCGACATGGAGACCCAAGACTGCGGTTGAATGCTCTTGGCGGTTTGGTGCGGCTCAGCCGTCGGACTGACCCTGCGCGAGGCGTGCCTGCAGGGCCGCCAGGTCGTGCTCCAGGCGCTGCCGTGCCTGGGCCTCGGCGTCGGCCCGCCGGGTCTGCTCGACTGCCCGCTGCGCCTCGACATTGGCCCGGTTCTCGGCCTCGCGTTTGGCCTGGGCCTCGGCATCGGCCCGCTGCGCCTCGGCATCGGCCCGTTGCGCCTCGGCATCGGCCCGCTTGACGGCCTCGCGTTTGGCCTGGGCCTCGGCATTGGCCCGCTTCACGGCCTTGCGTTTGGCCTGGGCCTCGGCGTCGGCCCGCTTCACGGCCGCGCGTTTGGCCTGTGCCTCGGCGTCGGCCCGCTCACGATCCGCGCGCCAGCCGGGGAGGACGAAGCCGGCATAGACCGGATCATCGCGCAGCGTCTCCAGCTCCGGTCGGCGCGCCAGGTCGGTCGGGCGGAATTGCAACCCCGGCAGCACCCGCGAGCAGATCACCCCGGCCTGCGGTGCGATGGGCGTATAGAGCCCGGCGGAGGTGCGGGTGTAGAACGCCTGGTGGTCGGGATGCTTGTGCAGGATGTAATACTCGGGCACGCCCCCGGCCGCGTATTCGGCCTTCTTGATGACGGTATCACGCTCAATGCCGCTTCGCTCCTGGTCGGACAGGGCCTCGATACAGAGGTCGAACACCCCGTGGTAGGAGCAATCCAAGGGCAGCAGCGGCTGGGGATTGTCGTGGCGGACCACGCCGAAATCTGGCTTGCGGATGACGGCACCGCTCGGCAGCGGCAGCCGGAAACCCATTTCCAGGCCGACCATCTGTGCACAGGGATGGGTGCGCAGGAAGTGCCGCACCAGCTCGGCAAACCAGGCATAGACCAGAAAGGTCTCGTAATCGGACACCGGTTTCTCCTCCAGGCGGCCGTTGTTCCACTCGTAATGGTGGTCCGACTCCAGGTAATACTCGGTCCAGTAGACCTCTTCGGAGACCAGGCGACCCTCCGCGGAGCGCGGTGTGGAATCCGCCGCGGGCAGGCGCCGGGGCGGCGGGGCCGGGACCTGGGACGTGGATGCGGTGGCAGCGATGGAGGACATGGGCGGGAGTCCGGTCTTGGAATCGCAGGGATCAAGCCTAGCACGAATCGGCCTGGGTCATCGTTTCGGCCAGCGACGGTCTGCCCGCTACTGGAGGTCGGGGCTTTCCCGTAACAGTCGCGCAGCGACCCTCCCCGTGGGAGCGGCGTCCCGCCGCGATGCGGTGCCGCGGTGACCTCAAACGCCGCGGTGACGCGTCAGGCGCAATCGCGGCGGGACGCCGCGCCCACCGGATCGTTCAAAATCGGATGATCTTTAGGCCCTGGCGCCGTGCGTTTGCCTCCAGGTTGCCGTCGGCCGTTGCGAAACCGGCCGCCCCGATCTCGATCGCCACGGCCAGATGGAGCGAATCGCCCGAACGCAGTCCGCTTCCCGCTACGCGGGCGAGGCGCGCGGCATGCCTAAAGGCATTCCGACTGACCTGGATCAGCCGCAGTCCGGCACCGCAAAACACCTCGAATTCATCCCAGGCCGCCTGTGCCTGCTCCGCGGAAAGCGCGGTGCACCGTACCTTGATGGACAGCGCACTTGCGAACTCGGTGCCGATCCAGTCGGCGGAGACGATGGGGTCCGCGCAGTCGGCAAGCCATGCGGCAACGGCCTCGCTGGTCGGTTCCGGGACGAACAATGGCACGGCGACGCTCGTGTCGAGATAGATTGTCAATAGCGGTCCTCCCGTCGCATGGTCTCCACCACCGGTTGGGTCATGGACATCTGTGCGCGCAGGACCCGGACCCGGCGCAGGAACTCCGCCTTGTCGAAGATCGGTGCCGGTATGAGCCGAATCTCCGTGGCGGTGACCTCTGCTTCCAGCACGTCCCCCTCTTTCAAGCCAACCGCCCGAATTGCCTCCATAGGCAGCCGTATCGCCAGACTGTTGCCCCATTTGGCCAGTTGAAGTCGCATTGTCTCCTCCCGTGTAGATACGCGTCGATACATATTGCATCAGTCGGTTGGCACGCACAAGTCCGGGGGATGGGCGAAGCGATCGGGATCTGATGCTGGTGGACTGCGCTACGCTTGTCCAGCCTAAGAGGTTACGAGGCTACGAGGTTACGAGGCTACGAGGCTACGAGGCCGCGTGGCCGCACCCGTGATCCAGGCCGGCAAGCGGATGCCGCTCAGCGCGCGGGCGTACCGGGCTCCACCGGCGGGTCGCCGAGCAGACCCTCAAGCGTTTCGGTTTGGAGAAAGCCATTCAGCCAGGCATCCAGTTGGTCAACGGTGGCCCCGGCAAGGCGCGCGCCCACCCAGGAGGGCAGGGGTCCAAAGCGGGCGGTTAGCACGCTTTGTAGCGCTTCGGTCTTGCCTTCCCGCTTGCCTTCCCGCTTGCCTTCCAGCAACCCCTCCCGCTTCCACTTCTGTGTCCACTCGTCAACCCGTTCGGCCAGCATGGTCTCGACCTCCGTTAAATCGTGCAGTTCCGGCAAATTCTCGCCCGGCATCAGCCGCCGCAGCAACACCCGCGCGAACCAGACGGTCAGGGCGCGCCGCAGGCTGGCGTGGCGCGGGTCGCGCAAGCGGGCGGTCAGCCGCTGCAGGATCGGGCGCACCGCCGCGGGGCCGTCGGCCGCCAGCACTTCCAGCCGCACCA
>NZ_CAIZIZ010000126.1 GCF_903933125.1 uncultured Lamprocystis sp.
CCTCGTACCCGCGCGCCGTGCCCTGCTTGTAGCGCCTGTCCATTGCTTCCCCAACCCCTTGGTTTCGTCTTGCGTGACAGTGTACCCCAGGTGCCGACCACGGTCCGAATACTTGCCCAATCTCCGGAGCGGTGTCACGAGGGGTACAACTGCTTTTTGCGTGGCCGGGTCAGAGCCGCCTGCGAGTGACCGTCCCTGGCACTGGATTCCGCCATCCTGCCGAACTGACGGCGCGGAATTAACCGCTCAACATCCCGCCCGATACCGCAAGTCGAGCGTATAAGGATGCTCCCCCGCCGGCTCCTCCGGCGGCGCGTCGATGATTCCCGGCGTATGGCCCATCAGCCGGAAGCGGGCGATACGCCGGCTCTCGGCTTCATAGCTGTTGACCGGGAAATTGCTTTCACTGCGCCCGCCGGGGTGGGCGACATAGTAGGTGCAGCCGCCGAGGCTCGCACGGTTCCAGAGGTCGACGATTTCAAACACCAGCGGGCCGTGCGCGGGGATGGTGGGGTGCAGGCCGGACGGCGGGTTCCAGGCTTTGAAACGGATGCCGGCGACGAATTCGGCTTTGCGTCCGGTGGGGCGCAGCGGCACCCGCCGGCCATTGCAGGCGAGCACATGGCGGTCGCCAACCATGCCGTTGACCTTGACCTGCATCCGCTCGACCGAGGAGTCGACATATCGGGCGGTGCCCTGCGCGGTGACTTCTTCACCCAGCACATGCCAGGGCTCGATGGCCGCGCGCAGTTCCATGTTGATGCCGTTCTCGGTCACCAGGTCCCCATAGTGCGGGAAGCGGAATTCGAAGAAGGGATCGAACCAGGCCGGGTCGAAGGGGTAGCCGGCGCGGCGCAGATCGCAGATCACGTCGTCGAAGTCGACCCGCGCGAAGTGCGGCAGCAGGAAGCGGTCGTGCAGTTCGGTGCCCCAGCGCACCGGTTTGCGGCTGTAGGGTTCCTTCCAGAAGCGGGCGACCAGGGCGCGCATCAGACTCATCTGCGCCAGGCTCATGCGCGCGTGCGGTGGCATCTCGAAGCCGCGGAATTCGACCAGCCCCTGGCGGCCGGAGGCGCTGTCGGGCGAGTAGAGCTTGTCGATGCAGAACTCGGTGCGGTGGGTGTTGCCGGTGACATCGGTCAGCAGGTTGCGTAGCACCCGGTCGACGATCCAGGGCTGCGGAACCTGGCCCTGGGGCATCTGCTGGAAGGCGATGGCGAGCTCATAGAGCCGGTCGTCGCGCGCCTCGTCGACCCGCGGCGCCTGGCTGGTGGGGCCGATGAACATCCCGGAGAACAGATAAGAGAGGCTCGGGTGGTGCTGCCAGTAGGTGATCAGGCTTTGCACCAGGTCCGGACGGCGCAGCAGCGGACTGTCGGTCGGGGTGGGGCCGCCCAGCGTCACATGGTTGCCGCCGCCGGTGCCGGTGTGGCGGCCGTCGAGCATGAACTTTTCGGTGCCGAGCCGGGCGAGCCGCGCTTCCTCGTAGAGGATGTGGGTGTCGCGCACCATGTCGTCCCAAGCCTCGGACGGGTGGATGTTGACCTCAATGACGCCCGGGTCCGGGGTGACGGCGAGCTTCTGCAGCCGATGGTCGCGCGGCGGCTCGTAGCCCTCGATGATGATGGGCATCTTGAGTTCAGCGGCCGTGTCCTCCAGGCACATGGCGAGATCCAGCCAGTGCTCCAGATGGGTGAGCGGCGGCAGGAAGCAGTAGAGCCGGCCCTCACGGGGCTCGATGCACAGGGCGGTGCGCACCAAATCCGGGTGCAGGTCATCCGGCAGGGCGACCTGCGGGATCAGCCCCTGATGCGACTGGTCGGCGGGGGCCAGCCGGCCATAGCGTGCGGCGATGCCGCGCGGGTCGCCGCCCTGTTCGCGCAGCGTCTGCGGGGCCTCGAGCGGCGCCACCAACTGGCTGTAGCGGCGCGCGACCGGGTCGGTCGGCGAGCGCAACGGCGTCACCGGCTCGAAGGGGTTGCGCTCCGGTACCTGGTCCAGTTCGCTCTCAGGCAGATAGGGCAGGCTGTCGAGCGGCAGGCGGAAGCCCATCGGCGAGTCACCGGGGACCAGGAACAGGCGTCCGTCGCGGAAGGTCCATTTGCCGCTCTTCCAGCCGCCCTGATCGCCGAACCCCCACCAGCGCAACGGCAGCGTATAGCCGGCGGTGCGGTTGAGTCCCTCGGTGAAGAGCCGGGCGATGCGCTTGCGCTCGTTGGGATCCTTGAGCTTGTTGTCGAGCGGGTCGACATTGGCCGGCAGGCGCTGTTCCTTCCACAGGTAGTACCAGACATCCTCGTAGGCCGGCTCCGCGTGCGCCGGGTCGACGCCTAAGTGCTTGGCCAGGGTGCGGATGAAGGTCTCCGCGTCCTGTGGGCCATGGCCGTAACTCGTCGTCTCAAGACCAAACAGGCTGGGATCGCGCCACACGGGTTCCCCGTCCTTGCGCCAGTAACAGGAGAGCGCCCAGCGTGGGAGTTGCTCTCCGGGGTACCACTTGCCCTGACCGATATGCAGCAGCCCGCCGGGGGCGAAATGGGTCTTGAGGCGCCGCATCAGGTCTTCGGCCAGGGGCTTCTTGGTCGGCCCCAGGGCGGCGGTGTTCCACTCCGCGCCTTCCATGTCATCAATCGAGACGAAGGTCGGCTCTCCGCCCATGGTCAGGCGCACGTCCTGCGCCTTCAACTCGGCGTCCACCTGGTGGCCCAGGGCTTCGATCGCCTGCCACTGCTCATCGGTGTAGGGCTTGGTGACGCGGGGGTCCTCATGGATGCGCCGGACCTGGTTGTGGAAATACATTTCCACCTCGCAGGCATCCATGGCTCCGGTGATCGGCGCCGCGCTCAATGGATCGGGGGAGCAGGCGAGTGGGATGTGTCCTTCGCCGGCAAAGAGTCCGGACGTGGCGTCGAGTCCGATCCAGCCGGCACCAGGGCAATAGACCTCGGCCCAGGCGTGCAGGTCGGTGAAGTCCGCTTCCGGCCCCGAGGGCCCGTCCAGTGACTTCACGTCGGCCGTTAACTGCACCAGATAGCCGGAGACGAAGCGCGCGGCGAACCCGAGGTGACGCAGGGCCTGGACCAGCACCCAGGCGGAGTCCCGGCAGGAGCCTTTGGCCAGGCCCAGGCTTTCTTCGCAGGTCTGGATGCCGGGTTCCATGCGGATCACGTAGCCGATGGATTCGTGCAGCCGCTGGTTGATGTCGACCAGGAAATAGACGGTCTCACGCGGGGTGCGGTCGACCCCTTCCAGCCACTTCATCAGCAGCGGGCCGCTTTCCTTGATCTCAGTGTAGGGCGCCAGTTCCTTCTTGAGTTGTTCGTCGTACGCGAAGGGGAACTTGAAGGCGTATTCTTCCAGGAAGAAGTCGAAGGGGTTGATCGTGATCATCTCGGCGATCACGTCCACTTCCACCGTCAGCTTGCGTGTCTTCTCCGGAAAGACCAGGCGCGCCAGATAGTTGCCGAAAGGGTCCTGCTGCCAGTTCAGGAAATGTTCCTGGGGTTCGATCTTCAGCGAATAGGCTCTGATCGGGGTACGGCAATGGGCGGCGGGGCGGAGCCGAACCACATGGGGTGACAGGTTGACCGGACGGTCGAACTGGTACTCGGTCTTGTGATTGATCTGGACAAGGATCGACATGGGGGTCCGGACTCCGAAATTGGGCGTAGGGAAGGCAAAGACATGCAGCAGGAATCGTTCCAGCACAGCCCAGCATGGTAGCCGGGCGGGTCGCCCCCCGTCCATGTTGGTTTCTGCCCCAAAACGGGGCGTCGGATCAGGGGCTTGGCGTTTGCGTTTGCCCAGGCCCGGCCCCGATGGGGTAGCCTTAAGCGTGCCGCATTCCCAATCCAGAGGTCCCGCCATGTCATCTGAGCAAGCCACCTTCTACCATCTGGGTGTCGCCCTGGCGATCGGGCTGTTGATCGGGGTCGAACGCGGCTGGTCGGAACGGGAGGAACAGGAAGGGACCCGGATCGCCGGGGTGCGGACCTTCGCCCTGATCGGCTTGTTGGGCGGCGCCCTGGTTCTGGTGGCGCCGCCCCTGGGGGCCTGGCTGGTGGCATTGGGTCTGCTCGCGCTCGGGGGGCTGTTCGCCACCGCCCATGTAGTCCACGCCCATACCCGGCCGGATCAACTCGGGATCACGGTTCCGGTGGCCGGGCTGCTGACCTTTGTCTTGGGTGCCCTGGCGGCCTCGGGTCAGGTTGCCGCGGCCGCCGCGGCGGCGGTGGTGGCCGCCTTGCTGCTGAGCGCCAAACCGGCCATGCACCGCTGGCTCGGCACCCTGCGGCGTCACGAGTTGTCGGCCGGGCTTCAGTTGTTGCTCCTGTCGGTGGTGGTTCTGCCGCTGTTGCCGGATCAGGGCTACGGGCCCTGGCAGGCGCTGAATCCGTACCGCATCTGGTGGATGGTCGTCCTGATCGCGGCCATGTCCTTCGTTGGTTATTTCGCGGTCAAGGAAGCCGGGGCGCGCAAAGGCGCCGTTTTCACCGGGTTATTTGCAGGGTTGGCCTCGTCCACCGCGCTGACCCTGCATTTTTCGCGCCTGGCCCGCGGCCAGCCGGACCTCAGCCCCATGCTCGCCATGGGAATCCTGCTCGCCTGCGGCACCATGTTCCCGCGCATGGCCGTGGTCCTGGCGGTGGTCGCCCCCGGTTTGCTGCTGCCGGCGCTGCTCCCGCTGGGGCTGATGACCTTGGTGATCTATGGGGCCGCATTGCGTCAATGGTGGGCGCTGCGTGACCCGCCCGGGGAGGCCGCCACCACCATGACCAACCCGCTGGAACTGCCGGTGGCCATTGGTTTTGGGGCGCTCCTGGCCCTGGTCATGGTGCTGGCCAAGGCAGTGGAGGTCTGGCTTGGCAACGCGGGTGTTTTGGTTCTGGCGGCGGCTTCGGGGATTGCCGATGTCGATGCCATCACGCTCTCGCTGGCGGGCATGGCCGGCACGGGTCTGGACCTGAACACCGCCGTCACCGGCATCGTCATCGCGGCGGGGGCCAATTGTCTGGTCAAGGGCGGTATGGCGAGCGTCATCGGCGGTCGCCGGCTGGGATTGACCGTTGCGCTGCCGCTCGCCATTGCGGCTGTGCTGGGACCCATGGCCATCTGGCTCGTGCGGTGGTGAGTCACGGGTCTTGACGGCGAAGTGCCGCCGGCCTAGCGTTGGGAGAACCTAACCCGCGATCAGGCCGCGTGCATGCCGACCGCTACGATCATTCCCCATCTGAGTCCATACGATTACCTGCTGGGCGAGCGCGACGGCGACTGTCGGCATGAATACCTGAACGGCGAGGTGGTCGCCATGTCGGGCGGCTCACGCGCTCACAACCTGCTGACGACCCGCGTCGCCCGGTTATTCGGTAACCACCTGGAGGGCTCCGGCTGCCGGGTCTATCAGTCCGACATGAAGGTCCGTGTCGAGGCGGCCAACCGCTTTTATTACCCGGATGTCATGGTGTGCTGCGGTCCGGTCGACGCGGAGCCGGATGCCTATTACGAGACCGCACCGCGGCTGATCGTCGAGGTGCTCTCGCCGCGTACCGCCGCTAACGATGACGGCGAAAAGCGTATCAACTACCAGACCCTCGCCTCCCTTGATGAGTATCTGCTGCTCGATCCAACCACGGGCGATGCCACGATGTACCGCCGCGGCGGGGCTTTCTGGACGCGTATCCAACTCAGCGCAGGAGATTCCCTGGAATTGCGGTCCATCGGTTTGGAGGCGGCCATGGCATGGCTCCTCGGTACGCGTGAGAGTCAGGCCGGAATGGCTGCGCAGCCGGCCCTTGGTCACGGCTCCGGCCACGCGACATCGTAGGGTGGACAAGCGCAGCATAGTCTACCGGCGACGGCGCGGGATTCGGTGGACTGCGCTAGCGCTTGTCCACCCTACGGCCGGAACGATGATCAAGGCCCGGCGTCCCCCGCGCCTTCAGTCGTCGCGCTGATCCGCCAATCCGGTCAGTTCCCATAGCCGCTCCAACTCCCCGCGCAGGCGTTCGACCTCCGCTTCCAGCGCCTCGATGCGCTCGTCCCGGCCGCCGCCCGTCGGCGACGACAGGACCGGGCCAGCCGTCGCCGCGGCCTGCATGGCAGCGAACTCAGCCGGGTCGGGGGCTCCGCACAGCAGGTGCATATAGCGCTCTTCCCGCTTGCCGGGCAGTCTGGGCAGCTCCATCGCCAGGGCCGGCGCGCGGTCCATGAGTCCGCGGACCGCCTCCGCCACCTGCGACAGGTCCCGGAACTCGGCCATACGCCCCGTGTTGGTGCGCAACTCGCCCAGGGTTTGGGGTCCGCGCAGCATCAGCACGGTCAGCACCGCCTGTTCCTCACGACTGAGATAGTAGGTGCCGACCATTTTGTGGTCATAGCGCTCCGTGCGTCCGGAACTGCCGGCGTGGATCATGCCCCGCTCGCGGAGCTGATTGACCCGATGACCCACCTCACCCGGTTCAAGCGTCATCACCGGGTGACGGCTGCTCTTCTGGTTGCAGGCATTGACCAACGCGTTGAGGGTCAGGGGATACTGTTCCGGGGTGGTGCGTTGTTTCTCCATCAGGCAGCCGAGGATACGGGCTTCGATCGGGTGCAGCAGGGGTTCGGTTTGGTCATTCGGCATGGGTGTTCGCTCGCGTGCGTGAACTCAGGCGATTCTAATCCAGCGGTAGAACCCGCAGTTCGATCCGTTGCTCGGCGCCGCCTTTGGTCGTTCCGTAGGTGAGGAGTCCGCCACCCTGGCTGCTTTGCGCCGTGTTGCTCAGGCCCAGCGGAATCCAGTCGCCGAGGCGGCCCTGCACCCGGCCCTGCATCGCGCTGGTCTCCAGGGTCCCCCGCGTCCCCCGGGCCGTGTCGCGGGTCGAGATATCCAGGGTCACCTGCTCGCCCAGAACCCGCGGTATCACGTAGAAACCGCTCTCCGCGTGGCGGTAGGTGCGGCCCTCACGGACCACCCCGCCGTCTGGCCCAACGGCCAGCTCCCGGTAGGATAGCGGCAGTTCCTCACCGATCGCGATGAAGGCGCGCTGTCCGTCCAGGGCACGGACTTCCTGGGTGAGGTCGCGTTGCTGGGAACGCTGGCCCGCCCAGGCGCCGACTGCACTGCCCCCCGGTCCGGGGGGGCCGATGCGGACGCGTCCGTTGCCGTCCCCGCCGACGCGCTGGTCGATGCGCGCTCCCGCTGCGCTGCCCTGGGACGCGCTGCTGCCGCGCTGGCGCACCTGGATCAGGAGATCGCGCGCCGGCTGGTCGAGGACGGCGAGTGCGCGGCGGATGTCGGCCAGGCGTGCGGGTGCGGCGCGCACGAACAGGCTGTGGTTGGCCCCCACCAGGGTCCCGTCCGGTCCCGCCAGGGGTCGCAGGGTTGGGATCAGGTCCTCGGGGAAACGGGCGCGTAGTTCGATCACCTCCAGCGGATAGTCTCCGGCCTGTACGCCGCACCAGAGGGTAGGCAGTAGCCCTACCCAGATCAGCGCTCGCCAGGGTCGACGCGGGCTCCGGCGGCCGAGCCGCTCAGAGGTAGAGCCGTCGCAGTTCGCTGTCGCCATCACTCTGCTCCCAAATCTGTTCGAAGGTGGCGCGCAGCCGGCGGGCCTCGCGCGGGGCGTCGCGTTCCATCCGGGCGGTGTGGCGGTCGGCCACGCGGTGAAGGCAATAGCCGCGGCCGTCGGCGACGAGAAAAGAGTCCGTCTGGTCGCGGAAATCGTCCCCGATCCGGCGGATACTGATGCGGGAACTGAGCCTGCGGGTCAATTCGATCAGTCGGTGACCGCCGCTCACCGGAATCCGCGGTTCGGTCACCAGCACCCGCACCGGCGTTCGGGGTGTCGCCAGTGCGAGTCGGCGCACGGCGTCGAGGAAGGGGCGCTGATCATAGAGGTCCGGATCGAGATCGCGGCTGACGATCAGCAGTTCCCGCCGCGCCTGGTCCGCCAACTGCACCGCGGCCGCGCGGATCGACGACCGATCGGAGAGCAGGAGTGGACCGCCGATCCGTGCGCTCTCGTCAGGGTCAGGTGGCGTAGCAGCGGCCTTGATGTCGGTTTGGACTTGGTTGAGAGCGTCTGTCATCGTTCGACCTGGCGTAACAGAGAATGCCGACCGGTGCCCTTGCCTGGTTCGCTCGACTGAAGGGCAGTTGTGTCTATCATGCAACAGATCAAGATGTGTTGGAGATCGTTACATCTGAGAATCCAAGGTGTTTTGCCAGTCATCATGTTGCCTCGGGGTTCTATTCGTTGCAAATATGTTGCTCACGGGAAAAATAGTTGCACTTTTGTACTCATTGTGGGCTAAAATCTCAATGTCCGCAGGTTCAGTCAGCGAACCTCGCTCAGGCCCACATGACCGCAACCGCCGTGTCGGGAGGCTGATGACATGGGAAACAAGCAAGGGTGGCCCAACGCTTTACGCCGCGTTGTTTTATCCTGACATGGGCTAAACCTTCAAACCACGCCGTCGTCTGAACACTCCCTCAATCAATCGCAACAGGTAACGAAAGATGCGCAAAGACAAGCAGACCTACCGCGTCGCCGCCCTGGCCGCCCCGTTGGCCATGGCCCTGATGATGGCTGCCCCCGCCAAGGCCGCCGACGCAATGGACACCTACTGGAAGGCCGCGCCGACCACGACCGCCTGGGTCAACCCCTATGGTGAGTGCTGGCAGGGGGTTGACGGCGAGAACCTGGAGCCCTGCGGCGCCTTCACGCCGCGCGCCCCCCTGGTCATGCGCCTGCTGTTCAATTTGGACCGCTATCAGCTCAACGAGATCCGTAACCCTGAGGAACTGCGCAAGGTCGATGACCTGATTGCCGAGTTCCAGTCCACCCCGCGTGAGGAAGTGGTCACCATCGTCGGTCACACCGACAAGCTCGGTTCCTGGGAACACAATGTCGTGTTGAGCGAGAACCGTGCCGCCACCATCAAGCGGTACATGATGGACAAGGGCTACCCGGAGCGCGCGATTCGTTCCGTCAAAGGTGTCGCCTGGGAAGGCGGCGACGACGTCGCGGCTGACGGTGCTGTCATCGACCTGGGTCCGCTCGAGAACAACCCCCTGCGTCGGCGTGTGGTCGTGACCGAACTGGGACCGGATCAGCTCAAGAATTAGCCAGTCGTCCGGCCGTGGACTGGCGCCCGCAGGGCGCCGGTCCACGAGCCCCAGGGAATCCACCGCACCGGCACCCGGGCCAGCGTCCCTGGTCGTGTCATCGATCGATCACCGCACTCCGCGGGTTTGTGCGGGGCGGTGAGGTGCGGTCGGAAAACAAGGATGACACCAATCCAATAGGCCTCATTCCCCCCGACCGAGGCTTAAAGGACGGCCGGTCCCCGGGTCTCCCGAGGACCGGTTTTTTCTTCGATGGAGCTAGGATCGGATGGCCCGCGCCTGTTCGGCGGCGTTGCCGATGTAGGTCGCCGGGGTCAGTGTCCGTAACTGTACCTTAGCCTGTTCAGGGATCTCCAGGCCGTCGATAAAAGCCGCCAGGGCTTGCGGCCCGATTTGCCGGCCGCGGGTCAACTCCTTGAGTCGCTCATAGGGCTCGGCGACACCGTAGCGACGCATGACGGTCTGAATCGGCTCGGCCAGAACCTCCCAGTTCGCCTCCAGGTCGGCTGCCAGCCGCGCCGGATCCGCATCCAGCTTGCTGATCCCTTTCACCGCGGATTGCAGCGCGATGCTGGTGTGGGCTAAACCGACTCCAAGATTGCGCAGCACCGTCGAGTCCGTAAGATCCCGCTGCCAACGCGAGATCGGCAGCTTGCCCGCCAGGTGCTCCAGAATGGCATTGGCGAGACCGAAGTTTCCTTCGGCATTCTCAAAATCGATCGGATTGACTTTGTGGGGCATGGTGGACGAGCCGACCTCCCCGGCCACGGTTCGCTGTTTGAAATAACCCAGCGATACATAGCCCCAGACATCGCGGCAAAAATCCAGCGCCACGGTATTGAAGCGCACGGTGGCGTCGAAGATCTCGGCCATGTAGTCGTGGGGCTCGATCTGGGTGGTGTAGGGGTTCCAGCCGAGGCCCAGGGTCTCCACGAATTCGCGGGCGAAGGCCGGCCAATCCACCTCCGGATAGGCGACCAGGTGGGCGTTATAGTTCCCGACGGCGCCGTTCATCTTGCCGAGGAGTTCGACCGAGGCGACCCGTCCCCGCTGGATGCGCAGCCGGTAGGCCAGATTGGCCATTTCCTTGCCCAGGGTGGTTGGGGTGGCGGGCTGACCATGGGTGCGCGCGAGCATGGGCAGGTCCGCGTACCGGTGCGCCAGGTCGCGGATGGCTTCGATCAAGGCATCCATCTGCGGCAGCAGAACCTGACCACGCCCTTCCCGGATCATCAGTGCGTGGGCCAGGTTGTTGATGTCTTCCGAGGTGCAGGCAAAGTGGATGAACTCGCTGACCGCGGCCAGCTCTTGATTCCCGGCGATCCGCTCTTTCAGGAAATACTCCACCGCCTTGACGTCGTGGTTGGTGGTGCGCTCGATGTTCTTGACCCGCTGGGCGTCTTCCACCTGGAAGCCCGAGACGATGCTGTCCAGCAGGTTCACGGCGTGCGCCGACAGGGTCGGCACCTCGGTGATCCGGGCGTGTCGGGCCAGCGCCTGGAGCCAGCGCACCTCAACCAATACCCGATGGCGTATCAGGCCATACTCGCTGAAGATCGGCCGCAAATCCGCGATCTTGGAACTGTAGCGTCCGTCCACCGGGGACAGCGCGGTGAGTGACGAAAGCTCCGGATGCGGGGCGTGGGTCATGGGCAGTTCCTGGTGAGATGAGTCGAATTCATGGGTGCAGACGCGGCTGGTCGTGCTCCGGCGCGCGGACAACGGGATGGCGATCAGGCTACCAAAAAAGCTGCGTGTCGTCTCTGTTGCCGTCCCTGGCGTATTTTCGGTGGGTTTACGGATGTGGCGTTCTGTGCGCCTTCGGCGGTGTGCGTCCCTCGGCGACCGGTGCTGCTCGCTTGGACCCTGGCTGTGGTCTGCGGCGGCTGCGTTGATCTTTATCGTATTGACCCTGGCTGTGACAGGGATCGGTCTGGTCTTGGGTCGCGGGTCCCTGGCGGCGTGCGTGTTGAGCCCGATTTTGGGTCTTGTCGGATGATAGGCTCTGGCTATGCCCTTGGCTGCGTATCCTGGCGGGGCGTCCTTGCCCTCACTTTGATCTAACGCACGCTGCGTGCCATGTGTTTCGATTCAATAAGAAGAGCCTGTTGCGTGATGATCCGCCGAAAGGTGACGCAATGCGCCGTCAAGAGATGACGCGTTTTTGTCGTGCCCCGCCTGGCGCTCCGAGCCATGGATCAGCCGGCCTGCACGGCGGCCAGCGCGGTCAGGTTGAGCAGACCGCGTACCGAGGTGCTGGTGCTGACGATATGTGCCGGGCGGTCCGCCCCGAGCAGCATGGGCCCGACATTGATGGCACCGCTCGGTCCACCCAGGGTGCGCAGCAGGTTCAGTGCAATGTTGGCGGCATCCTGGTTGGGCATGATGAGCAGGTTGGCGCGCCCGGTGAGCCGGGAGCCGGGGAAGCGCACTTCACGCATGGCCGCGTCCAGTGCCAGGTTGGCGTGCATCTCGCCCTCGACCTCCAGTTCTGGCGCGCTCTCCTGGATGAGCCGCAGGGCGTCGCGCATCTTGGCCGCGGAGGGCGTATCACGGCTGCCGAAGTTGGAGTGTGAGACCAGGGCAATCTTGGGCTCCAGACCGAAGCGGGCGACCTGGGCGGCGCACAGCCGCGCGATCTCGGCCAGATCTTCGGCGCTCGGGTCCTCCTGTACATAGGTGTCGGCGATGAAGAGCGGTCCCTGGGCCAGGATGACCGCGTTCATGGCCGTCAGCCGACGCACTCCGGGTGCGCGGCCGATGATGGCTTCCACGTGCTCCAGGTGTCGCAGATAACGCCCCACGACACCGCAGATCATGGCGTCCGCGTCCCCCGAGCGCACCAGGGCGGCGGCCAGGACCGTGGGTGCCTTGCGCACATACTCGCGGACCTCGGTGAGGGTGTAGCCGCGCCGCTTGACGCGCTCGAAGACGGTCGCGCAGTGCACATCGAAACGGTCGTTTTCTGACGCCACCACCAGATCGAAATCGTGACCCGGACGGATGGAGAGTCCCAGGTCGCTCAGTCCTGCCCGGATCACCTCCGGGCGGCCGATCAGCATGGGCCGGGCGATGCCCTCGCTCACTGCCTGCTGGGCCACCTGCAAGATTTTTTCCTGTTCGCCCTCGGCAAAGACCACCCGCCGCGGCGCCGCGCGCGCATGCTCGAAGACGGGTTTCATGGTCATGCCGCTGCGGTAGGCGCGCGCGCTCAGGTTCTCCCGATAGGCATCCAGATCCGCGATGGGGCGGGCCGCCACGCCCGACTCCATGGCGGCCTGGGCTACCGCGGGGGCCAGATGGGCCATCAGGCGCGGGTCGAATGGCCGGGGGATCAGGTAGTCGGGACCGAAACTCAGACCCTGTCCGCCATAGGCCGCGCGCACGATGTCCGAGGGTTCAGCCCGCGCCAAATCCGCGATGGCATAGACGCACGCGGTTTGCATGGCCTCGTTGATCTGGGTCGCCCCGCAGTCCAGGGCACCGCGGAAGATGAAGGGAAAACAAAGAACGTTATTGACCTGGTTGGGGAAGTCCGAGCGTCCGGTGGCGATGATGGCGTCCGGGCGGGCGGCGCGGGCCAAGTCCGGCATGATCTCCGGATCGGGGTTGGCCAAGGCCATGATGATCGGATGCTCCGCCATGTGGATGAGCCATTCGGGTTTCAGTACGCCGGCGGCGGAGAGCCCCAGAAAGACATCGGCCCCGACGATCGCCTGCTCCAGCGTGCGCAGGTCGGTCGCCACCGCGTAGCGGCTCTTGTAGGGGTCCATCACCTCCACCCGGCCCTCATAGACGACACCGGCGATGTCGGTCACGATGACGTTCTCGGGCTTGAGTCCCAAGGCCACCAGCAGGTCCAGGCAGGACAGGGCCGCCGCGCCGGCCCCGGCGGTGACCAGACGGACCGTGCCGATGTCCTTACCCACCACCCGCAGGGCGTTGATGATGGCCGCGCTGACCACGATCGCCGTGCCGTGCTGATCGTCATGGAATACCGGGATGCCCATGCGCTCCTGGAGCGCACGTTCGATGATGAAGCAGTCCGGGGCCTTGATATCCTCCAGGTTGATGCCGCCGAAGGTGGGTTCGAGCCGCGCCACGGTCTCGACGAAACGCTCCGGGTCCAGTTCGTCGATTTCGATATCGAATACGTCAATGTCCGCGAATTGCTTGAACAGCACCGCCTTACCTTCCATGACCGGCTTGCTCGCCAGGCTGCCGATGGCGCCCAGGCCCAACACCGCGGTGCCGTTGGTGATGACCGCCACCAGATTGCTGCGGGACGTGTAGAGGGCCGCGTTCAGGGGGTCGCGCACGATCTCCTCGCAGGCGGCGGCGACCCCCGGTGAATAGGCCAGGCCCAGGTCGCGCTGGTTGGCGAGCTGTTTGGTGGCCTTGATCTCCAGCTTGCCCGGCTTCGGGTAACGGTGATAATCGAGTGCGTTCTGCTTCAGGTCGTCGGACATAGTGAATCTCGTTGGCGCGGCGATACCCGGCATTGTGGGGCGCACAACCGGGTTCGGCAACCAAACCACAGGGTAGGCAGCAGTTCCGAATTTGAGCAGCATCGCGCGACTCTTGGTGGATGCGGCGCGCGCGACCGCTGTGGCGGGTCCCTGACACCGCGTGGCGCGCCTTATCCACCCTTCAACGGAGCCGGTTTCGTAGGGTGGATAAGCGCAGCGCATCCACCATCAGCCTCGCCGCCGACGCATTGCTGGCAGGGGCCACCCAAATTTGGAACTGCTGCGGTGTCAGGGCGGCGCAATTCAGGCGATCTGGTCCCGCAGTCCCTCGACGATGATCCAGCGCCCGTTGCGCCGATCCCGGATCTGGCTGCGCAGTTGCCCGCGATTCGGACCCAAGGCCGCCGGGCGCAGGGCGATGTGGACCCAGCCCGAGCTCGGCCCCAGGTCGGGGTCGACGCATTCACAGCACACGGCATCGAAAACCGGCAGCTGGGTGGACGCCCATTGCGCGAGCGCCAGGGTCGTGAGGCCGGGAATGCGCAGATCGCAGGCCCAGCCGCCGGTGTGGGGGCTCAGGCTGATCCAGTCCGGAGGGTTCTTCTTGAGGACTCGCTCCAGTGCCTGGCAGCGATAGAGGCTGATGGGCGAGAAGCGGCCGTGCGCGTCACGGATCGGCTGCATGACCTCGCGCACCAATTGGACCGCGGCCCGCAGAACCTGATCGTCCGGCAGGGCATTGCCGATGCCGAGGCGGGCGGCGACCTCGCAGCGGCTGAGCTCGTAGACGCGAAAATTGGTGGCGATGTGATCCTGTGGGTCCAGTCCCGCGAGCGTCAGGTTATCGAGTCTGGTGCGTGCCCGGTTGGCCATGATCAGAGCGCATCCCGGATCGCGGTGAGGGCGGCCAGCACCAGGGGCAGCGGGGTGGGCAGTTCGCCGACGATGGCGATGAGAAAGTCCAGAGTCTCGTGTACGGAAGCAACCTCGCGCGGACTCGCGCCGCGGCGGAAGAGTTCCCGGTAGCGCGCGATGATGCGTTCCACGGCCGCGGCCGATGGGCTTGCCTGGGTGAGCAGCAGGACCGTCGCGTTGTCGGCTTCGGCCACCCCATGACGGAAGCTCGGCTCCCGGGTGTTGCGCTCGGCGGCCAGATCGATCATCGCCCGCAGCCGGTCGGGCAGGCTGGCCTCCCAGTCGCCGCCGCAGGTCGCATCCAGCCACCGGGCGAGCAGCTTGGCCGCGGCCCAGAGTGCGAAGGGGCAGGGGTCAGGTCGTGTGGATTCCGCGCTTGCCCGGGCCAGGTAGTTCGCCATGTTGGCCAGGGCTTCCAGCCGGCCGCGCGCTTCGGTCTGGAGCCACGCGAGCTGTCGGCAGGCCTGGCCGAGCAAGGTCAGTCGCTCCGCCGTGGGCGCGCGTTGGCTGACCGCGGCCAGTTCCAGGATGTACTGTTCGATCCGCCCGGTCAGTTCCTGGCGGCGGTCCTCCTTGTGGTATCCCTCCGGTTCATGGCGTAGCGTGCGCCACTGCTCGCCGATGAGCCGCACCCCGAAGTCGCTGCATTGTTCCAGTGTCCGCAGCGAACAATCGCCGGTCTCCGCGCCCAAGGCGGTTTCCAGCCAGGTCACCGCTTCCTGATAGGCGCCGGTCTCGCCCCAGGCGAAGCCGATGGCCGCCGCCAGGTCCGCCCGCGCGAGCCAGGGGTCGCGCTGGGCCTCCGGGATCGCGCCGATCAGATCCTCGATCCGCGTGCGCAGGGCGGTCAGTGTCGCGGGATCGGCGTCGCGCTCGCGCACCCGCGTGCGGATGTATTCGCTCAGATTGCCGAGGTCCGCGATCACTTCAAGCGGTGCATGGTAGGGGCGGCGCGCCGGCGCGACCGCGGGCGCGGGCACCATCCGCAAGCGATAGGCCGGGTCGCCGTAACATTGGTAGGCACCCCAGGTATTCACGTCGGCAAAGCGCTGCCAGACCTCCTCGCGCGCGGCGCGTACCGACTCGCCAAACGGCTGGCCGGCGAGCATCCGGGCATAGAAGCCCTCGGCGAAGGCCAGGCCGGCGCGGTCGTCCACCGCCCATCCCGCCGCAATCACCGCTTTGACGCCCATGGAGATGAACTGCACCGCCAGGTTGGCCGCCAGGTGGTTGTAGCGGGTCGGGGCCGTCGCTTGCGTCTTACCAAGGTGGCAGCAGTTGATGAAGACCAACTCCGGCACCCACCGCAGTTGTTCAACATCGCCGGGAGTCAGGAAGGTCTCCTTGCCGATGACCATGCCGGAGATCCGCTCGACGACCGCCGTCGGGGTCTGTCCACAGGCCGGGCAGGTGTCGACTGCCCGCCCGGCCAGCGGGAATTCGTGCTCACCGTGGCCGGCCAGGTGCAGGATGCGCCAGGCGTCCTTGTGCAGCCCGTTGAGGATGGCATCGGCTTTTTCGTCGATCCGGTCGGTGACCTGGAAGCCGTGGTCGCGCAGCAACTGGGCCACCCGGCCGGCTTCCTCACGGGCCCCCGGCAGGTCGGTGAAGGCGTTCCAGCCATCGAGATCCGGATTGCCCACGACATAGGCCTTCGCCTCCTGGGCATGCGCGATGTGGGAGCGATAGCTCGGTGTCTTGAGCTGCCGCACCAGTCCGCCGCTGACGGCGGGCGGACGGCCGGTGTGGCTCCAGCGGTCCTCCAGGAGTTCCCAGGGGAAGCGGGCCGACACCTCGTCCACCAGCACCACCAGATGGCGCTGCTTGGGCGCGAGTTCGCGCAGCCGCGTGGGCAGGAGCATCTCAAACAGCGTTTTGGCCGCCTCCGCATTGGTGGCTGGCGAGCGGGATGCCTGGGCGATGAAAATATCGGCCAGGCGTAACTGACCGGCCGCCAGAGTCACCTCCGCGCGCGCCCGATCGGTAGCCGCGATGAAGCGCAGGGCCTCGCCCCGCGGCTCTTGGGTGATTTCCAGGCGCTGCCACCATTCCGGGGCCTCCTCACAACGCACCCGCCGCAGACCGCCCACGCCCTCCTCGACCACCCGCGGTTGCCAGACGAGGCGGGCGGCCAGTTGGTCGTCCTGCAAGACCTCCTCGAGCGCCTCGGCGGCGACCAGCGCCAAATCCTGATACAACTCGATGATCTCGATGTGATCCAGGGCCACCCGATCGCCGAGCCCGGTCTCTGCCAGTCGATCGGCGGCGGCCAAGGCCCCGCGCAGGATCGCCTTGACGGCATCGGCGGCCCGCAGTCCGCCCGCACCGGAACCGACCAGCAAGGCCGAGAAGGCCGCGGAGCGCACCGCGTCGGCCGCACCGAAACGGTCGCTCGACCAGCGGGCGACGCGCAGCGCAAAGTCGAGCAGGGCATCCCGGACCCCCGTTTCCAGTGACGCGGGCGTCAGCTCCCCGACCTGGCCGAGTCCGACCACCACGGCACCGGCCGGCATCGCCCGCGGGCGTTCGTTGATGAAGAGCGCGGAACTGCCCGCCCGGCCGGGATAGAGCCCCAGTTGCAGGCTCTCGCTCAAGCGTCCTGCAAGCCGTTCATCCAGGGCCAGTTCGGCACTGACGATGGTATCGCCAAGGTAGTGTCCGACCAGCACCGGGTAGCGGGCATAGCTCAGGTCGCCATGGCGGATGCAGACCTGGATGGCGGGTGCCGCCTCCCCGTCTTCCGTGTCGTCGGTCGAGGGGCTTGATCCGAAGCCGAAGGATTCCACCGCGTACTGATCCGGGATGTCGTCGGTGGGCGGCTGTGCGGGCAGCGGGAACAGTGCTTCACCGGCGTCCGAATCGTCCGCGGCACCGGCGCGGGCCGCCCCCGGCGGCGTTTGGGTCAGCCGGGTGGTGGTGCCTGTCATGAGCAGATCCAGGTAACCAGGGAAGGCGGCCTGACGCGTGCAGAGTGCGTCGTGGGCCGTGTCCCCGACATACCAGAGCGGCACCTGCGGCAGGTGTCCGGAGCGCCAGGTGACGGTGCCGTCGCCCTGGGCGGTGGCGAGAAAGGCGAGCTGTCCGGCGGCCGCCGGGTCGGACGCGTCCGCCGGTTGAAGCCGGTAGTCCGCGATGGTTGCCGCCTGGTGGCCGGCCACCGAGACCAGGTGTCGCGGGTCGACCGGGCTGTCACGCAGCAGGCTCCAGGTCGCGCGTGCCTGGCGCAAGGCCGCCGCGGTGGGCGGGTTCCAGTCGGTATGCAGGGTCTGCTTGAGTTCGTTCCAGGCATCCATCCGGAGCAGGTCTGATCCCCGTGTCGTGCCGGGCAGCAACTCCAGGAATGCCGGATAGGCGCGCAGGATGTCGACCAGCGCATCCGGCCCCTGGGTGAGATCGAGCAGGCTCAGCCGTGCCAGGGTCGGATGCCGGCCGGTGAGCCAGCGCAGGGCCTCGCAAGTGCCCTGATGGGGGGTGCCGAGCATGAGCAGCCGCGACTCGGGCAGGGCGACGATGCGCCGCCACAGTGCCGCGCCCGTGCCACCATCGCCGATCATGGCGCGCACCACCAGTCCGCCCAGTGAGTGGGCGATCAGCCGGACCGGTTGTTTGGTCCGCTCGGCCTCGGGCAGCCAGGCGTCCAGGTGCTCGGTCAGGGTCTGCGCGGCGTCCAGGATCGAGCGCCGCCAGTCGTAGGGGAAGACCTCGATGCGGTGGCTGCGCGCCAGGAACGCGATCAACGGGCCGTAGCGCGCGTCCAGCGGTCCGATCGGTTCCACGTGATCGGTTGGGTGTCGCCGCAGCTGCGCGATGCCGCCGCGCCGCAAGGCCTGGTAGTCCAGCCAGAGCGTGTGCCCATTGACCGCCAGGGTGCTGCCCATCATGCCGGGCACGAGCACCGCCAAGGGCTTGGGTGTCCCGGCCGAGCGGGCGCGGCGCACTGTCTCGCGCCAGCGCGGCGCCTCCCGCGGGGTCTGCTCGATGGGCTGGAAACCGGCATCCGTGCCCTCGGCGCGGGCGAGCGCGGCGGTCAGCCAGCGCAGGCTGCGTTCGTTTCTGAAATAGCCGAAGTGATTGACCTCCGGACCTTGATCGCGGAGCAACCGCGCCCCGCCCGGGGGGCGGCGCAGACCACCCGCCATCGACCCGGTATTGACGACCAGGTCGTGATCGGAGCCGTAGAACCAGTCGGCGACGAACAGTTTGAGCTGACCCCAGAGCGAGTCGCCCTGCGCGTCGCCGGCGATGACGGTCAGGTCCGCGCGGGTCATCAGGTCCGGGTGCTGGAGCAGTCGGGTCAGGGCCGAGCCGGGCATCATGGCTTCCAGGCCGGGCAGCGTGCGCGGGTCGGTGCGCGCCTTGACCGCCGCCAGCAGAAAGTCCATGGTCGCGTCGGTCAGGGTCCAGCCGGCCAGATGAGCGAGCACCGACAGCCAGCGGTCCAGGCGGCCGGAGGCCAGGGTGGTGCCGCGGGCGGGGCAGGCGACACGCACGAAGCGGCTGATCCGCGGGCGCGCGTCCGCGAGCAGGGTCAGGAGTTCCGTGAGCGCCGCGCGGTCCGCCTGATAGGCCCGGTCGCGCTCGGTGCGGGCGGTCGCGGCAAGCGGACTCAGGCCGAGCTGCGCCGCGAGTGTGTGGTCCGCGGCGAACAGGGTGTCGAGCAGGTCCGGCTGCAGTGGATCGATCGCCCGGTCGCGCTCGCCCAGGCATAGCAGTTCACCGACCAGACCGCCGCGCGAATGGGTCACCAGATGCAACTGCGCTCCGGCGGGGAGTGCGCGCACCAACCCCAGCGCATTGACGATCGGGCTCTCGGTGAGCGAGCGGTGTTCCCAGGCGAGTGCCCGCGTGCCGTAGCGCCGGCTCAAGTCTTCGCGCGCCGCCGTCGCGGCGGTGGACCCGGCCCAGAGTGCGCCGAAGGATCCCTGGCAACTGGAGCCGGTGCCGTGAATGAAAACCAGGAGCGGCCCCTGGTCAACGGCGATCGGCGTCTCTGCGGTGACTGGCGTCAGGGCAAAGCTGTCTCCCAAGGCGCAGTGATACAGTCCCGGCAACTGACCCTGAAGCTGGTGCTCTTCCAGTCGCTCGCCCAGGGGACGAATGCTCTGATCTTTGAGGTCGACGCCGAAGCAGTCCAGGACCGAGACCCCGAGACCCCAGCCGCCGCGGGTGGCGCCGCGCGCCTGCTCGGGCGGCCGGGTGTCCAGCGCCCAGGTCGTGCCCCGGTCGATGGCGTCCCCGCGGGCTGCAGTCTGATGCCCCCGTTCGCGTATCAGGTCGTCGGCCCGGGTCCAGAGGGCGAACCCATTGGTCAGGGTGACGCGCACCACCTCGTCCGCGGCCAGACGCGTCTCGCCGCTGCTCGCCCGGCCGCTGCCCGGCACCAGTCGCCGTGCGGTCTGCACTGTCACCAGCCGCGTGGTCGGCAGAGCGGCTGCCTGTGAGTCACCGCGGACGCGGACCATCAGATTTTCTGCCATGGCGCTGCTCCCGTTGGCCTGATACAGGTTAATGAGCCGGAAATAAGGTCCTTGATCATGGTTCCGGCCACGAGAAAACCGGAGGTGGAGGCTTTAGGCGATTGCCGGGAACGATTCTACCAACAGGTAGGGGCGACATGTAGGTGCGACTTCAGCCGCACCGATTCGTACTTAGGTGCGACTAAAGTCGCACCTACATTGACCGGTATCCAAATTGTCGGAAATCACTTAGCCGGTCGACGGTCCGGCGAACTGCCATGGAAGGAACCTCAGCCGCCGAACGATGAATGGCCCCCGTGGGAGCGGCGTCCCGCCGCGATGCGGTGCCGCGGCGATCTTGAACGCTGGGGTGACACGCCCGACCCCATCGCGGCGGGACGCCGCTCCCACGGGGTCGCCGCGCGACTTTCACGGTAAAGCCTCGACCTCCTCAAAGCCCAGCCCGGCGCCGGGCATGGACGCCGACACTCCCGCTTCCGGCCGCGGTTCGGGTGAGCCCAGTGGGCTACTCGAACACGCCAAAGCGCCGGGCCGTGGCTGAACCCAGGATCTGCGGCGTCTGGCCCAGGCGGGAACTGGGCAGATACTCGCGGATGGCGTTGAACCAAATATCATAGTTGGCCGGCTTGCGTTCGCGCAGGGTCTTGAGCGCGTAATAGCTGAAGGCGCCGTTGGCCCGTCCCTGGAAGCTGGTGTCGTAGGAGTATTCGGTATCTTTGCAGCCGGCAAGCAGCAGGTCGCCGCCGGTGCGCCGCAGGCCGCTGACGACCCGCGGGGCTTGCGCGGCGCGCCGCGGCAATTCGTCCTCTGGCATCCAGTCTTCCAGCGGCATGAAACGGGCGCGCGGCCCGCCGGCGTCCAGATCGTCCTCGCGCCCGCGGATCACCGAGCCCGAGTGGCAACTGTCGGAGAGGAACAGGAGACGGACCCCCGTGCCGATGGCGGCGAACAGGGTGCGGATCTCATCGTCCAGGAGGGGGCCGCGGGTCCCGATATCATGGGGGCAGAGGGCCTCGTCGCGGCCGTCCGGCTCGTCGCCGGAGCTGTCCGGGACCCAGGTGCCATGACCGGAATAGGTCAACACCAGGGTGTCGCCCTCGCGCGCGGTCCCGATCAGGCCGCGGATGGCCGTGACCATCGCCGACTTGGTGGCCTGCCCATTCAGCAGCTTGGTGACTGAAAAGCCGCGTTTGCCCAGTTCCACTGCCCAGTCATTGGCATCGTTCACGCACCCGGAAAGGTCGTTGTTGGTGCCCGGATAGTCGTTGATACCGATGCAGAGTGCCTTCTTATTCATGGTGAGGATCTCAGTGCGTGGGTGAAAACGGTGCGCAGAGGCCGAGCATGGTATCGCCTTCGTACCTGATATCCAGACAGACTCTTGATGTAGGGGCGGGTTTGAAACCCACTCCTACGTCCGGTTATCACGTCCGACGGCTGTACGATACCTGGCCCGCTGTGGATTGAGTTTGGTTGGTACAGGCCGGTTGCGCAAGATCAGGGATCGCGTGTCCGAGCCGGCCCAATGCGCCTGTCGGTGTAGGAAACGGCTGACGCCTCGGCCTGCCGACGCATTGCCGCCGGAGTCGCGCCGCGAAACCCTACCGCAGACGCTGTGCCAGCCAACTGTCCAGGGCATTGGCGAAGGCCTGTCGGTCCCTGGGACCCAGGGGAGCGGGGCTGCCGGTGTCGATGCCGCTGCCGCGCAGGGTGTCTATGATCGCCTTGGGGCAGGCGTCGGCGTCGACCTAGATCGGCATGGGGATGAGGCTCCAAGCGGCGACCCGGGCGGGTCGCCGCTCGGTGTCAGGCCGGGGTTTCCTCGGTCTGACCCGCGGACGGTGCCGCGGTCAAGTCGGCAGCGGGCGCCGCCACGGCCGGTGCAGCCGGTTCGGCCGCGCCTTTCACCGCGGACGGAACAGTGGCCGCGACCGCGCTCTTGGGTTCCGGCAGCGGTTCATGGACCAGGATCAGGCCACCCAAGGGCGGCAAGGCGATCGGGATGGAGTGCGGCCGGCCCATCCAACTGACTTCTTCCGACCGGACACCGCCCTGGTTGCCGACGTTACTGCCCCCGTAAACCTCGGCGTCCGAGTTCACCGCCTCGCGCCAGAATCCTGCCTGTGGGACACCGATGCGGTAATTGGTGCGCGGCACCGGGGTGAAGTTGAACACGGCGACGACCAAGGCCCCGCCGACACGGTCCTTGCGGACATAGCTCAGCACCGATTGGGAACTGTCGTGACAGTCGATCCATTCGAAGCCCGCGCCGTCGAAGTCCACTTCGTGCAGCGCCGGCTGTTCGCGGTAGAGTCGGTTGAGGTCGGAGACGATGGCGCTGAGGCCCTTGTGCTGGGGGCGCTCCAGCAGCGTCCAATCCAGGGCCTCGCCGAAGTTCCACTCTTTGCCCTGGCCGAACTCACACCCCTGGAACAGCAACTTCTTGCCGGGATACGAGAACATGAAGGTGTAGAGCAGACGCAGTGAGGCGAAGCGCTGCCAGGCATCACCCGGCATCTTGTCCAGCATGGACTTCTTGCCGTGTACCACCTCGTCATGGGAGAAGGGCAGGACGAAGTTCTCGGTGAAGGCGTAGAGCAGGCCAAAGGTCAGCAGGTCATGGTGATAATGGCGGTAAATCGGGTCCTTCTCCATGTAGGAGAGGGTGTCGTGCATCCAGCCCATGTTCCATTTCATGCTGAAGCCCAGGCCGCCGAGATAGGTCGGGCGCGAGACGGCCGGCCAGGCGGTCGATTCCTCGGCGATCATCAGGCTGCCGGGATGCTGCTCGTGCGTGACCGCGTTGAGCTGACGAATGAAGTCGACTGCTTCCAGGTTCTCGTTGCCGCCGTATTTGTTCGGGACCCACTCACCGGCCTTGCGCGAGTAGTCGAGGTATAGCATGGAGGCAACCGCGTCGACGCGCAGTCCGTCGATGTGAAACTCGGCCAGCCAGTACAGTGCGCTGGAGAGCAGGAAATTCTTCACCTCGTTACGGCCGAAGTTGAAGATCAGGGTGCCCCAGTCGCGATGCTCGCCCAATCGCGGGTCGGCGTGCTCATAGAGTGCCGTGCCGTCGAAACGGGCCAGGGCATAGGCATCCTTGGGGAAGTGGGCGGGCACCCAGTCGAGCAGCACGCCGATGCCGTGACTGTGCAGGTGATCGACAAAGAAACGGAAGTCGTCCGGGGTGCCGTGGCGGCTGGTCGGCGCGAAGTAGCCGGTGCACTGGTAGCCCCAGGAGGCATCCAGCGGGTGCTCGGTGATCGGCAGCAGCTCAATATGGGTAAAGCCCAATGCAAGCGCGTATTCCGCGAGCTGGACTGCCAGCTCGCGGTAATTCATGAAGTTGCCTTCTTCATCCCGCTGCCAGGAGCCAAGGTGAATCTCGTAGATGGAGAAGGGGCGACGCTGCCAGTCCATCGCCGCCCGTTCTTTCAGCCAGGCGGCGTCCCGCCATTGGTAATCGCTCGGGGCCATGATCAGCCCGGCGGTTTCCGGGCGCGCCTGGAAGGCGTTGGCATAGGGATCGATCTTGACGTGGGCGTTGCCGGCATGGTCGCGGATTTCGTACTTGTAGTACCCGCCCGCCCCGATGCCGGGGATGAACAGCTCCCAGACCCCGGAACCGCCGCGCACCCGCATGGTGTGGGCGCGCCCGTCCCAGTGGTTGAAGTCGCCCACCACGCTGACGCGCTCGGCGTTAGGTGCCCAGACGGCGAACTGGACGCCGCTGATGCCGTCCACCTCGCTCAGGTGCGCGCCGAGAAAACGGAAGGCGTCCCAATGCTTGCCCTCACCGAAGAGATGCAAGTCGAGGTCGCCGAGTTGGGGCGGGAAGCAGTAGGGGTCATAGGCCACACCCTGGATGCCGGCCTTGTCCTCCCAGCTCAGGCGGTAGCGCTCGGGAACTTGCGACGCCTCGCCTTCCCAGGTGAACAGGTCGGTGCCCTCGATCCGGGTCAGTTCCGCGTCGGCTTCGACGACGCGAACGCACTGGGCACGCGGCAGGAAGGCGCGGACCGTGACACGATCACCGGCCGCATGCCGTCCCAGTACCTCAAAGGGGTCGTGGTGACGGGCCTCGACGATTCGCGCGAGCGGCTCGGGAAGCTTGGGGGCGGCGGGCTTGGGGGTGGTCATTGTGATTTTATCCTCCGCGAGTGGATGCCTCGACGACTTCGGATGGTACCATAAGGCTGTCGGCGGGGACGCCCCAGTGCCGACCAATGATCAAAACGACGATCAACCGATGATCATCACGACGGTTCCACCAGGAGGATCTATGTCGGCATCGAACCCAAGGTTCGTCAGCCGCCTGACCCGCAACACGCTGGCCCTCATCCTGGCCGGCGGGCGGGGCTCGCGTCTCAAGCATCTTACCGCCTGGCGCTCCAAGCCGGCGGTTCCCTTCGGCGGCAAGTTCCGCATCGTCGACTTTCCGCTGTCGAACTGCATCAACTCGGGCATCCGGCGGATCGGCGTGCTCACGCAGTACAAGGCCCACTCCCTGATTCTGCACATCCAGAAGGGGTGGGGGTTCCTGCGCGGCGAATTCGGCGAATTCGTCGAGCTGTGGCCGGCGCAGCAGCGGGTGGCCGAGACCTCCTGGTACGCCGGCACCGCGGATGCCGTCTTCCAGAACCTGGATATCATCCGCAACCACAATCCGGACTATGTCCTGATTCTGGCCGGCGATCACGTCTATAAGATGGATTACGGGGCCATGATCGCCCAGCATGTCGAGAGCGGTGCCGACATGACGGTGGGCTGCGTCGAGGTGGAGCGGGAGCGCGCCCTCGAGTTCGGCATCATGACCGCCGAGGCGGACGGTCGGGTGATCGGCTTTCAGGAAAAGCCGGACGTGCCGGATACCATCCCCGGACAACCAGATCGCTGTCTGGCCTCCATGGGGATTTATGTCTTCAATCGCGGCTTCCTGTTTGAGCAGTTGATCAAAGACGCGGATACCAAGGATTCTTCCCATGATTTTGGCAAGGACATCATCCCCGGCGTCATCGCCCGCTATCGGGTGATGGTGCACCGTTTCCGCGACCCGCGCAGCGGCGAGCAAGCCTACTGGCGTGACGTGGGAACCCTGGATGCCTTCTGGGAGGCCAATCTGGAGTTGATCGGTGTGACTCCGCCGCTCAATCTCTACGACCGGGACTGGCCCATTTGGACCTATCAGGAGCAGTTACCGCCCGCCAAATTCGTCTTCGATGATGATGATCGGCGCGGCATGGCGGTGGACTCGATGGTCTCCGGCGGCTGCGTCATCTCCGGGTCCACGGTGCGGCACTCGCTGCTGTTCTCCAACGTCCGCGTCAACTCATACGCCTACGTTCAAGACTCGGTGTTCCTGCCGGACGTGGAGATCGGCCGCAGTTGCCGTATTCGCAATACCATCATCGACCGCTTCTGCTCGATTCCCGAGGGGAGTGTCATTGGCTTCGATGCCGCGGCGGACCGCCGCGCCGGGTATTTCGTTACGGAACGAGGGATTACCCTGGTCTCTCCCGAAATGCTCGGTCAGGGAATCAACCAGATTCGCTGACGTTGCGTCGGTTCCCGCGATCGTCCCGGACGGCGTTGATCGTCGTCCGGCGGGGGCGCCCCGTAGCGGTCTTGGGTCCGCGCCCGGGTGCGATCAAAACTGATGTGTTGACGAAAATCCGTAGGCTACGCATCGCGTACCCGCCAGGCCGAAGCAACTTACACTCCCTGTCGTTGTCGTAATCGAGATCCGGGCTGCTCATGCCCAAACTGATTCGCTTCTCCGATTACGACAACGACAACGACCGCGATGCCAAAGGCGTTCACTAACGGACTTGTCTACGGGCCTCGATCAAGATTCCGGCCACTTGGGCTCGCTGGGTGCGTAGTCAGGCCATCCTGGCCTGACACCGTCAGGGCTGGAAGCCCTGACTACGCACGCCGCTGGCCGGGTTTACGATCAAGGCCTGTCTACGCGCTTCTCAGCCTTCGCTGCCCTCGGCCGACGCCGTGAGAGCCTTGCGCTCGATCTTGGCGCGGGCCTCCATATCCTTGAGCACAGCGTCGAAGGCCTGGCGCCCCAGCAACTGACCGAGCATCGACGCTGGGTCGGCGGCCGTTGGTGCCCCTCCGGTCGGTTCGACCGGGCCATCTTCGACCTTGCTCACCCGCACGATGGCCGCATCGCCGTTTTCGAGGGTGGCGGTGCCGATGCTGGCACTTGTTGCGGCGGCCGGGATCGGGAGCGTGAAGGCAGTCGTGCGCACGGCAGCGGGAAGCTTGGGGTCATTGCGGCCGACCAGCCCGGACTCCTCGACTTTTCCCTCGCCCGCTACGGCCGACCAGTCCGCGCCGCCGCGGAGTTGATCCGCGCCGGCGCTCGCTGCCTCCGCGGCGAGTGTGCGTGCGCGCTCCTTGCGCAGGTCGGCGACGATCTCTTCGCGCACTTCGTCCAGTGGCCGGGTCGTGGCCTCGCGGTGATCCACGACACGCACCACCACGGCTTGTAGCACGTCCTTTTCGGGTTCGATCAAGTCGCTGTTGCGACCCTCGTTGAGGACCTCGTCGCTGAATGCGGCGCCGGTCACCTTCGGGTGACCCAGCACGCCCTCACCACCCTGACGGCCGATCCAGTCGCTGTGCTGGATCTCCAGGCCGAGTTCTTGGGCCGCCGGATCCAGGCTGTCCGCCGACTCATAGACGACGTTCGCCAGGCGCTCCCCCAGGTCGTAGAACATGGACTCGGCCTGCTGCTTTGCCAGTTCCCCACGCAGTTGCTCGCGGACTTCCTCAAACGGTTTGACGGCAGCGGGGGTAATGGCTTCCACCTGAATCAGGTGGTAGCCAAAACGGCTGCGCACCGGCTCGCTGAGGTCGCCGACGGGCAAAGAAAAAGCCGATTGTTCAAAGGCCGGGTCCATCATGCCCTTCTCGATCTCGCCTAAAGACCCGCCCTGGGCGGCGCTTCCGGGATCCTTGGAGGCCGCCTTGGCGACCACCTCGAAGGTCTCGCCGCCCTGGATGCGTTGGCGGACGGACAGGCTCTCGGTCAGTACGGCCGCGGCGGTCGCCTCGTCGGCGTCTTGCGGGAGCGTGAGCAGGATGTGCCGGACACGGCGCCGCTCCGGCTGGCCGAAACGGGTCTGGTCCGTGTCATAGAGGCGGCGTATCTCGTCGTCTGAGACCTGGTTTTTCGCGGCCAGTCCGCCTACGTCCAGCACCAGATAATCCAGCTTCACCTGCTCGGGGATCTGGAAGCGCGCCGTGTTTGCTTCATAGAAGGCGGTGATCGCCGCCTCGTCGATGGGGTCCTGTCCCTGGAAACGCTCGAGCGGCAGTCGCAGCCAGCTCACCTCGCGCTGCTGTTTGGTCAGCCGTTGGTACTGGGACCGCTCGGCTTTAGTCACCAGTTCGCTGCCGGTGACCGCCCGAATCAGTTGGCTGCCGATGATCCGCTGGCGCAATTGCGCCTCGAACATGGCGGGTGATTGGCCCTGGTACTGAAGGATTTGCTCGTAGGAGGCATGGTCGAAGCGACCATCCTTCTGGAACGCCGGCTCCATGAGGATCTGGGCACGCAGATCCTGGTCCGACACGCGCAGACCCATGCGGTTGGCGATATCGGTCAGGAGTGTCTCGCGGATCATCTCCTCGAGCACCTCGCGGCGCAGGCGCTGATCGTCGAACTGGGCGGGGTCGTAGGCGGCGCCGAGGCGTTCACGCAATTGGATGCGTGCGGTCTGAACCCGTCGATCGAGTTCACGTTCGAGGATGTCATTCCCATTCACCGAGGCCGCCACCGGTTCACCGCCGACGTCGAGATAGGAACTGATACCCCAGAGGGCAAACGGGATACTGATCAAGATGATGATGGTCCAGGCGATCCAGCCGTGGGCGCGGTCCCGGATGGTCTGCAGCATGTCTCTATACTCGCACGGGGTCTTGATAATGGAACGGCACCGCCGCCGACAGCGTCGGTGACCGGGGCACCGCGGGATAGCGTGAAATCGACACAAACGAAAACGGGGTATCCAGGACGGATACCCCGCATCTTGTGTTGGCGGAGCGGACGGGGCTCGAACCCGCGACCCCCGGCGTGACAGGCCGGTATTCTAACCAACTGAACTACCGCTCCCTTGGTGGGTGCTGCAGGGATCGAACCTGCGACCCTCGCCTTGTAAGGGCGATGCTCTCCCAGCTGAGCTAAGCACCCTAAAGACGAACGCTTATTGTATCGCGTCCTTCAGGGCTTTGCCAGCCTTAAAGCCCGGGTTTTTCGATGCAGCAATCTCAATGGCAGCGCCGGTCTGGGGGTTGCGTCCGGCGCGCGCGGCGCGCTTCTTCACCGAGAAGGTCCCAAAGCCGATGATGGAGACCGTGTCTCCATTTTTCAGAGCGACGGCGATTGCGTCGGTCAACGCATCGAGTGCCCGGCCAGCCGCGGCCGGCGGGATATCACCCGCTTCCGCCATCGCCTTAATCAGATCCGATTTATTCATTCATTCCCCCAATGTCGTGACCACTGCTCTGCGAGCAAACCATGTCCTGCCCCGCGTGCGATCGGTCGAGGCCCCGTCAGTATAAGTCTGGCAACCGAAACCGGAGGCACCGCGCGCGTTCTCGAATCCTAAAGCGGACTCCGTAACGGGGCAACCCGGTTTCGCCGACTCTGCCCAAGAAACGTCGAAAAAATCAGTGATGCGTCCGCACCGGCTGCTCACGGGCCGGATCTGCCGGCTGCTCCGGGGTCGCGTCTTCCGGACTCGCCCCGTCTCCGCCCTCCGCGGCGGTGATGATCGGCTCGGGTCTGCGTGTCAAGGCAATTTCCAGCACCTCATCGATCCAGCGGACCGGTCGAATATCGAGATTCTGCTGGATGTTCTTTGGGATCTCAGTGAGATCACGCTCGTTTTCGCTGGGGATGATCACGGTATCGATTCCCCCCCGGTGAGCGGCAAGCAGTTTCTCCTTCAGTCCGCCGATCGGCAAGACTTCGCCGCGTAAGGTGATCTCCCCGGTCATGGCGACATTCGATCGGACGGGTACCTTGGTCAGCGCCGACACCAGGGCAGTGCACATGGCGACACCGGCACTGGGACCGTCTTTCGGCGTCGCCCCCTCAGGAACGTGGATGTGCACGTCGAAGGTATTGTGAAAATCGGGCACGATGCCGAGCGCATCCGCGCGGGAGCGTACCACGGTCATGGCGGCCTGGATCGACTCCTGCATCACGTCGCCCAGTTGACCGGTGTAGGTGAACTTGCCTTTGCCGGGGACCAAGGCCGACTCGATGCGCAGGAGTTCGCCGCCCACCTCGGTCCAGGCCAACCCGGTGACCTGACCGACCTGATCGTGCTCGTCGGCGCGCCCGTAGCGAAAGCGTTGGACTCCCAGGTACTTTTCCAGCGACTTGGCGGCAACCACCGTGCCGGTCCCACGCTTCTTGAGGAGAACCTCTTTGACCACTTTGCGGCAGATCTTGGAGATTTCCCGTTCCAGGTTGCGGACGCCGGCCTCGCGTGTGTAATGGCGGATGATATCCCGCAGGGCCGCTTCGCGGATCGTCAACTCCCCTTCCTTGAGCCCGTTATTCTTGATCTGTTTGGGGATCAGATAACGCTCCGCGATGGCGACTTTTTCATCCTCGGTGTAACCCGACAGCCGAATCACCTCCATGCGGTCCAGCAGCGCCGGCGGAATATTCAGTGTGTTGGCCGTCGCGACGAACATCACCTCCGAGAGGTCGTAGTCCACTTCGAGATAGTGGTCGTTGAACGTATGATTCTGCTCCGGGTCCAGAACCTCCAGGAGAGCGGAGGCCGGGTCGCCCCGGAAGTCCATCGCCATCTTGTCAATTTCGTCCAGCAGGAAGAAGGCGTTGCGAGAACCCACTTTACACAGATTCTGGATGATCTTGCCCGGCAATGCACCGATGTAGGTGCGCCGATGGCCGCGAATCTCGGCCTCGTCGCGCACGCCGCCAAGGGACATGCGGGCGAATTTGCGATTGGTCGCGCGCGCGATGGATTGCCCCAGCGAGGTCTTTCCCACGCCCGGCGGGCCAACGAGGCAGAGGATCGGACCCTTGAGCTTGCGGACCCGCTGCTGTACGGCCAGATACTCCAGGATCCGTTCCTTGACCCGTTCCAGACCGTAATGATCTTTATCCAGCACCTGTTCGGCGACCCGGATGTCGTTGCGGATGCGCGTGCGCTCCTTCCAGGGGACGCTGACCAGGGTGTCGACATAGTTGCGCACCACGGTCGCCTCGGCCGACATGGGCGACATGAGTTTCAGCTTATTGAGTTCGGCTAGCGCCTTGGTCTTGACGTCCTTCGGCATCCCCGCGTTTTCGATGCGTTTGGCGAGCTCTTCGATCTCGTTGGGGGCCTCGTCGAGTTCGCCCAGTTCCTTCTGGATCGCCTTCATTTGCTCGTTGAGGTAGTACTCGCGCTGGTTCTTCTCCATCTGGCGCTTGACCCGTCCGCGGATCCGCTTTTCCATCTGGAGGATGTCGTTCTCGGATTCCATCAGCCCCATCAGGTGCTCGATGCGCACCTGGATGTCGATCATCTCTAAAACACGCTGTTTTTCATCGAGTTTCAGCGACATGTGCGCGGCCATGGTGTCGGCGAGTCGACCGGCCTCATCAATGCTCGACAGGGAGGTCAGGACCTCCGGCGGAACCTTCTTATTGAGTTTGACGTACTGGTCAAAGAGCGAGACGGCGGAGCGGATCAGCACCTCCTGCTCACGATCGTCTGCTTCCAGGGTCTCGGTCAGGGGCTCGATCAGTGCGGAGAACGACTCTTCGGTCGTGAGAAAGCGTTCGATGCGTGCCCGCTGATTCCCCTCCACCAGCACTTTGACTGTCCCGTCCGGGAGCTTCAATAACTGCAGAATGTTGGCCAGGGTACCAATCTCATGCAAGTCCTTCACGGCCGGATCGTCGACATCCGCGCTTTTTTGGGCTACGAGCAGGATCTGTTTGTCGTTCGCCATGGCCCCGTCGAGTGCGCGGATGGATTTGTCCCGGCCCACGAATAACGGGATGACCATGTGCGGGTAGACCACGACATCACGCAGCGGCAGGACCGGTACCTCCTGAGGGGCCGTGGATGGGGATCGTGAGGACTCGTGCTGTGCCATTGACGCTCTCTTTGCGGAAACTTGTGGGGTGACGACGACCACTCTGGCCCGCAGCCCCGAGCGGCTCCATCGTGCCGGGGGTGCGAGGCTGGCGCAGAGATCGGTGAATGATTGCTGATGCGCTGGGGAAAAGAATCAGGCCAGAAACAGGCGACTTCAACAGACGAGGACACGATAAGCCGCGCGAAAACCGCGGCTCACGGAATCAATCTCCGGAGGCAACCTGCTTTTCGAGGCCTTCGTAGATCAGGAAGGGTTTGTTCTCGCCCCTGATCACCGAGCCGTCCAGGACGACCTTGCCCACGTTGCTCATGGACGGCAAATCGTACATGGTGTCGAGCAGGACTTGCTCCATGATGGTCCTCAGGCCGCGTGCCCCGGTCTTGCGATCCATCGCCTTATGGGCAATGCAGCGCATGGCGTCGTCACGCAGTTCGAGTTCGACACCCTCCATCTCGAACAGGCGGGCATACTGTCTGACCAGCGCGTTCTTCGGCTCGGTGAGGATGCGCATCAGGGCCGCCTCATCGAGTTCGTCGAGCGTGGCCGTCACCGGCAGGCGTCCGACGAATTCCGGGATCAGACCGTAACGGATCAGATCCTCGGGCTCACCCGCCGCCAACAATTCCCCAATCTGACGCTTGTCATCCTTACTGTGGACGTCGGACGTGAAGCCCATGCCTGATTTATTGAGTCGGTTCTGGATGACTTTGTCGAGACCAGCGAAAGCGCCCCCAACGATAAAGAGGATGTTGGAGGTGTCGACCTGCAGGAACTCCTGCTGCGGATGCTTACGTCCGCCCTGGGGCGGCACCGAGGCGACGGTCCCCTCGATTAGCTTGAGCAGCGCTTGCTGAACCCCCTCGCCCGACACGTCACGCGTGATCGACGGGTTATCCGACTTGCGTGAGATCTTGTCGATCTCGTCGATATAGACGATGCCTGTCTGCGCCTTCTCAACGTCGTAGTCGCACTTCTGGAGCAGCTTTTGGATGATGTTCTCGACATCCTCGCCGACATACCCGGCCTCGGTCAGCGTGGTTGCGTCGGCGATGGTGAAGGGCACGTTCAAAACCCGTGCCAGGGTTTCCGCCAGCAGCGTCTTGCCCGAGCCCGTGGGCCCGATGAGCAAGATATTACTCTTGGCGATCTCGATCTCTTCCTTGGCCTCCGAGACCTCCAACCGTTTGTAATGGTTGTAGACGGCGACCGAAAGGACCTTCTTGGCATACTCTTGGCCGATGACGAACTGGTCGAGGCTCTCTTTGATCTCGTGTGGTTTGGGCAGGTTGCTGGTCGCTTCGCCCGCGCCTTCCTGCATCTCCTCACGGATAATGTCGTTGCACAGTTCGACGCACTCGTCACAAATGAACACGGAAGGGCCGGCGATGAGCTTGCGCACTTCATGCTGACTCTTGCCGCAGAACGAACAGTAGAGGAGTTTGCCCTCGTCGTTCTTACCGTGGTTGCTTCCACTCATCGGGGTTGACACTCCGGAGGTCGGTTTACGCCGGGGACCAAGCCGTCCCTCGAGCGTTTAAGTCAATCATAACGGTTTGAATCTGTATAGCAAGAAAGTCACAAAACCAGACCGACGGTCTGGCCGGAACCGGCGTCGAGTGCCGCACCACGTGCGCAATGTGTGCCTCATGGTGCGGCGGATGCCCTTAGAGCTTGCTTCCAGCCGGACCGCGCTCGGTCAGGACGGTATCGATCAGACCATAGACCTGGGCCTCTTCGCCCCCCATGAAGCGGTCGCGGTCGGTGTCGTCGGCAATCTTCTCAATCGGTTGACCGGTATGGTGCGACAGGATGCGATTGAGGCGATCACGAATCAGGAGGATCTCGCGGGCGTGGATGTCGATATCGGTCGCTTGCCCCTGGAAGCCGCCGAGCGGTTGGTGGATCATCATCCGCGAGTGCGGCAGGCAGTAGCGCTTACCCGCGGCTCCGCCCGCCAGGAGCAAAGCGCCCATACTGGCGGCCTGGCCAACACACATGGTGCTCACGTCCGGACGGATGAAGCGCATGGTATCGTAGATTGCCAGCCCGGCCGTCACCGATCCGCCAGGAGAGTTGATGTAAAGATGGATATCCTTGTCCGGGTTTTCGGACTCCAGAAAGAGCATCTGAGCGACCACCAGGTTGGCCATATAGTCTTCGACCGGCCCGACCAGAAAGATCACCCGCTCCTTCAGAAGACGCGAGTAGATGTCGAAGGAGCGTTCGCCGCGCGCGGTTTGCTCGATGACGATGGGTACGAGCCCCAGACCTTTCGGGCTCCACTCGCTGTGACTCACGGGATTGATCATGAACTCCACTCGCCTGCTGCTTAACGCTGTCGATCCGCACTCGATCCAACGCTCAGGCATCCCAGGATGCCTGGACGTTGGGGCTAGAGCCCCGCGGCGGTGGCTGCCGACGCCGGGTCGGTCAACTGCGCGAAACTCAACTGTTCCTCTTCCACTGTCACCTGGCTCAGGGCCCAGTCTACGACCTGTTCCTCCAAGACCAGTGATTCCACCGGGCTGAGGCGCTGGCGATCAGCGTAATAATAGTCGATGACCTCTTGGGGGTCCTCGTAGGTGGACGCCATGTCCTCTACGGCCGCACGGATGCGCGGCGGATCGGCCTTGATCCCATTCTGCTTGACGATCTCGGCGATGATCAGGCCCAAGCTGACGCGACGCTGCGCGGACTCCTCGAAGAGGCTGTCGGGTAACTCGAACTGGGCACCGCCGAGGTTGGCGCGCATCTGTTGTTTCAGCCCGTTGATCTCGTCTGCGACCAAAACCCTGGGGATATCCAGGGTGTGGCACTTCAGGATCAGCTCCATCACCTGATCCTTGATGCGGCCGTGGATGCGCTGCTTCAATTCACGTGCCATATTGGCGCGCACGTCGGCACGAAAGCGCTCGACATCGCCGTCGGCGACCCCGAAGGCGCGCGCAAAGGCCTCGTCCACTTCGGGTAGCAGGGGTTCGCTCACCGCGTCGACGGTGACCTCGAAGCGCACCGGGCGCCCGGCCAAGTCGGCACGCTGGTAGCCCGCCGGAAAACTCAGATCCAAGGTGCGGGCTTCCCCGGCACTGGCGCCGACCAGGGCGTCCTCAAAGCCGGGGATCATGCGCCCCGTGCCGAGTTCCACCGTGGTGCCGGAGGCCGAACCGCCATCGAAGGGCTCGCCGTCCAGGGTGCCCGTATAGGAGATGGTCAGTCGGTCGCCAATTTGGCCGGGCCGCTGGACCGCCACCCAGGTCTTGCGCTGTTCGCGCAGCCGCTCAATCATCAGGACCAGGTCTTCATCCGTCAGTTGCGCGATCGGCCGCTTGACCACTTGGCCGGCCAGGGACGCGAGTTCGATTTGGGGCAGGACCTCGAAGGTCGCGGTGAAGCCGAAGCTCCGCGCCGCCTGATCAATCTCGGGCTGGACGCTCGGCGCGCCGGCCAGGCGTAGCGCATGATCCTGCACTGCCTCGGCGAAGCTCGACTGGACCAACTCGCCGAACACCTCGATCTCGACCTGATTGCCGTAGCGTTGACGCAGCACCTTCATCGGCACCTTGCCGGGCCGAAAACCGGGCAGACGGGCCGAGCGCGCGATGCCCTGCAAGCGTTTGTCCACCTCGCCCTGAATGCGTTCAAAGGGGAGCTCGATGCGCATCCGCCGCTCCAGACCCTCTCCCGACTCCACCGTAACTTGCATGCGTCGTGTCTCCCACCGTCCAGGCGATCTTCACCGCGCCGGGTATCACCCCGGCGCGGGTCGAATCAATTCAGTCCATCGGGCAGCGATGCCCGACATGAAAAGCATGAGATTATAGCCCGGCTTGCCCTCATGATCCAAGGCAAAGCCGGTGATTTCGCCAGCGATCACGGACAACTCGGCGTGGTCCGCTGTCTCGCGGCGGTGAGCGAGCGTGACGCGCCGGGATCAGCACGCGTTCTGTGTTGGCGGGACTGGGGATCGGGCGATTTCTTTCAGAGCATGTTCGGACCAGGCGCCTGAATCCCCGCCGGTCGAGCCTCAGATCACCTTCGAGAACCCGATCGGACCGGTTTTGTTTGCAAGATACGCGTCGAAGGCCATGCAAATATTGCGCACCAGGAGCCGCCCGCGCGGGAGGATGCGGATCGTGCCGGCGTCGATCTCAACCAATCCGTCACCAATCATGGGGGTAAGTCGCGTCAGTGCGTCGGCGAAATAGTCGGCGAAGACGATGTCCCAGGTCGATTCGATGGTCGGAATCGCGAGCTCGAAATGGCAAATCAGGCGGGTGATGACGTCTCGGCGGATCAGGTCGTCGCGGTTCAGTTCCAAGCCGCGGAAGACCGGCAGGCGCCCGGCATCGATGTCCGCATAATACTCGTCCAGTGCCCGCCGGTTCTGACCGTAGGTCGTGTCCACCTTCCCGATGGAGGTCACGCCAAGCCCGATCAGGTCGCAGTCGGCATGGGTCGAGTAGCCCTGGAAGTTGCGATACAGCGTTCCGGCGCGTTGCGCCAGCGTCAGTTCGTCGTCCGGCCGCGCGAAGTGATCCATGCCGATGTAGACATAGCCCGCCTCGTTCAAGCGGGCGATCGTGCTCTGCAGAATATCGAGCTTGACCTCCGGTGCCGGCAAGTCAGGTTCATTGATGCGCCGCTGGGGTTTGAAACGCTCGGGCAGGTGCGCGTAGTTGAACACCGAAACCCGGTCCGGGGCGAACGCGATGATCCGATCCAGCGTGCGCAGGAAGCTGGCAACCGTTTGGAACGGCAGGCCGTAGATCAGATCGAGACTGATGGAGCGGAAACCCTCCGCGCGAGCCGCGTTGAGCACCTCCAGGGTCTGGGCTTCGGTCTGGATGCGGTTCACCGCCTCCTGAACGCGGGGATCGAAGTCCTGGACCCCCAGGCTCATGCGGTTGAATCCAATCCGCCGCAACAACGCGACGGTCGCCGCGTCCGCCTCGCGGGGATCGATCTCAATGGAGTACTCGCCGGTCGCATCGTCGGCCAAGGTGAAGTAGCGACGGGTCTGTTGCATGAGCCCCTGCATCTGGTCGTGGCTCAGGAAGGTCGGGGTACCGCCGCCCCAATGTAGTTGTTCAACCACCCGATCGCGGTCGAACAGGGCCGCTTGCATCTCGATCTCACGATAGAGGTGGTCGAGATAGGGCGGTGCCAGCGACCGATCTTTGGTGGCGATCTTGTTGCAGGCGCAGTAAAAACAAACCGTGTCACAAAACGGAATATGGAAGTACAGGGACAGCGGACGTTTGCTGGCGTTGCTGCGTGCACAGGCCGCGGCGTACGCGGTCGCATCGAAGCCCTCATGGAACTCGACTGCCGTCGGGTAAGAGGTGTAACGCGGGCCGCTTTGATCGTAGCGGCGGATCAGGTCCAGGTCGAAAGAGATACCCTGTTCCATCGATTCAAACCTCTAGCGCCGACGGTGGCGCCTCAAATTGGTTGCATGTGTTCATTCGGGGCCGGCTCAGGTGTCGGTGCCCGCGACATCGAGACCGCGCCGATGCGTCTCGTTGATTTGCCGCAGCAGTGTAATAAAGGGGATCTCGTCGGCATACCGCCCCGCCAGGTCCATGAACGGCAAATCATCTCGTCCGAAGCGGTAGGTTCCCTCCTGCATGGACTGGTAGACCGCCTTGATGCTGTCTTCCAAGGGGTCGAGAAATACGGGAAATCGGGTCAGGTCATCGAGTTCGTACTCCAGGCAGTCCCGCAGGTCAGCGACCTCGAAGGTTGCCTGGCACACCCAATCAACATATTCATCCGCGCAGCGCGCCCGTCTCAAACTCATGGGTCAGGCCTCCTCAAACTCGCGTTGGTACTGCTTGATTTGTGCGCGTGACAACAGTAGCACGCCCTCGCCGCCACGTTCGAACTCGATCCAGGTCCAGGGCACCCGTGGCAGCCGTTGCTCCAGCCCAGGGGCGGCGGATCCGGCCTCCAGAACCAGTATGCCCTCATCGGTCAGGTGTTGTCCGGCCTCACGCAGGATGCGCAGCAACAGATCCAGTCCGTCCTCGCCGCCCAGCAGGGCCAACCGCGGTTCTCGCTGGTATTCGGGAGGCAGGCCGTCCAGTTCCGCCCGCGGCACATAGGGCGGATTGCAGCAGATGACGTCATAGCGCTCCTCTGCGAGGCCGTTGAACAGGTCCGACTCCAGGACGCGCACGCGATCGGCAACCTGATGCTTTTCCACGTTGCATCGTGTGACCGCCAGCGCGGCCTGCGAGATATCCGCCAGGTCGACATCCGCGTGCGGCAAGTAGACTGCCGCGGCGATCCCGATGCAGCCGCTGCCGGTGCAAAGGTCCAGGATGCGATCCACGCGCTCGGCGTCGATCCAGGGTTCAAACCCCGCCTCGATCAGTTCGGCGATCGGTGAGCGAGGGACCAGAACCCGCTCGTCGATGTCGAATTCCAGTCCGGCGAACCAGGCGCGTCCGATGAGATAGGCTGCCGGCAGCCGCTCGCTCACGCGCCGCTCAATCAGGTCTGCGACCACCGTGCGCTCGGCCGAGGTCAGGCGGCAGTCGCGGAAGCTGGCTGGGAGGTCCGGCTGCAGGGAGAGCGCGGCGAGCACCAGTTGTGCCGCTTCGTCTAAAGCATTATCCGTGCCGTGGCCGAAAAAAACCCCAGCGCTGTTGAAGCGACTGGCCCCCCAGCGGACATAGTCCTGGATCGTCATCAATCCATCAGCTTGTTCGGCCATCGCCTCGCGTTTCCCGGTTCGTTCAGTGGTCCCACCGGATGGGGGCCACTCCCGCATCGACGGCGGGATGCTTAGGATAACACTTGGCCGCCCTGCGCACCGGACCGCGTGCGACCCGTCAAGCGGCGCGGCGGTTTCCGTTCGCGGTGAGAAAGTCCGGCCGGGATTTCTGCTTGTCGGCACGCCCGCGCTCGACCAGGTCTTCCAGGGTGATCCCGCTCAGGAAGTGGAAAATCTCGTCGCTCAATTGGTCCCACAAGTGGTGAGTCAGGCAGCGCTGGCCATCCCGGCAGTTCTCGCGTCCGCCGCAGCGGGTGAACTCCACCCATTCGTCCACGGCGCAGATGATGTCGGCGATCGACACCTCGGCCGCGGGCCGCCCCAGGTAGTATCCGCCGCCGGGTCCACGGACACCGCGCACCAGTTGCTTGTTGCGCAGCGCGGCGAACAACTGCTCCAGGTAAGAGAGCGAAATGCCCTGGTTGACTGAAATATCCGCCAGGGTCACCGGGCCGTTGCCGGCGTGCAGTGCCAGATCGAGCATGGCGGTTACCGCGTATCTGCCTTTGGTCGAGAGTCTCATAATGATTGCCTGCCAGGTGTGGGTTGAGCCCAGAAGATCGCGCGGCCAAACGCGACTCTGACTAAGTTAGTCAACAATTTTCGTATTTCAATGCATCAAGGACGGAAAAGCCTTGGCCCGCGGGCGGGCGGTGCCCGGCGCGGCGGTTACCGACCCCCAGGCCGCGCCCCGGCGCCCAGTCGCGCCAGCGGATCCTGGCGATAGAAGGCGCGTAGTTGAGAATAGACCGCCGGGTATTCGGCGTTGAGCAGGTCGGGAATCTCGAAGAATGCCTCGCTGGCGACTGCAAAAAACTCGGCCGGTGACTCGGCGCCGTAGGGGTCGATCGGGGGCTCCTCCCCCGCCGCTGTCCGGCGGTTGAGGTCCGCATAGGCCGCGGCGAACGCCTCTGCCCATGACTGACCCGACATGTCGGCGTGCAGCGGCGGTCGACCATTGGCAGGACCGTCGCGCATGTCGAGTTTATGGGCCAATTCGTGCAATACGACGTTGTAGCCGTTCAGGGTCCGACCGGCCGCCACGTCGGCCCATGAAAGGATCACGGGTCCTTGCTCCCAGGCCTCGCCGCTCTTGACCTCGTCGTCCACCCAGACCAGGCCATCGGCATCCACGTACTCGCGGGCTGGAACGAACTCGGCTGGATAGAGGATCAGCGCATACCATCCGCGGTACCAGTCGAGCCCCAGTTCCATGACCGGCAGCGCTGCTTGCAGGGCGATGCTGAGCCGCATCCGCGCGGTCAACTGCAGCCCCTGCACTGCTTCCAGCCGCTTTTCCCGCAGGAACAGCAGAGCAAGGTCGGCGAGCCGGCCATCCTGCTCGTCGCTCAATCCGGCGAGCAATGGGAGAGCGGCGCGGGCGGCCCGCCAGTCCGACTGGCGGTAGCGTCGCCGCTCCCGGACGAGGACTCGGGATTGCCACCAACGGGTCAGCACGCCCAAGAACGCACCCCGGTTGGTGCGGGCATCAACGTGCGCTGGTGCCGGACAGGCCCCATCTGAGGCATCACGAGACACGATGTTTGGCAGTTGGTCTGGATCATATACACTATTTGATATCGCTTGTCGTGTGATCGCGGCGCGGCCTTGGGGCCTGGCGAAGGTTTGGTTACACTGCGCGATGGACTGTACCTCCCATGCTACCGGGGCTCCCTCGCCGTCATCCCTGCGGTCGGTGTGTTTAGCGGAATCTTTCGCGCGGTCGCGGGTCTCTGCATCGGCAGGGGGGAAACGTCACTCAATCGACAAGAATTTGTGCGGGGAAATTGACCCGTATGAGCTACCTCTGATATACATCCGGGGATTTTCTCACTCTTCAAGGTGACCGCGATCCGGCGCGGTCACGCACAACCTAAAGACGGGCACTGGAAATGACTAGCAACTGGCTACAGACGGTTTCGGCGGCGGCACTCCTGATCGGCGGGCTTTCAGGCACGGCCTGGGCTAACCAGGCGGCGAACGAGGGGGCGCAGCCGGTCGGTGATCCCAAGGCGGGGGAGGCTAAGGCTAACACCATTTGTATCGCCTGCCATGGCCCCATGGGCAACAGCATCGTTCCGATCTGGCCCAAGCTTGCCGGTCAGCATCCCCAGTATATCTATAAACAACTCATGGACTTCAAGGCCGGCAGACGGGAAAACGCGCAGATGAGCCCGATGGCCGCCCCGCTGTCGGAGCAGGAAGTGCTCGATGTGGCTGCCTATTTCTCCAAACAATCCCAGACCGGCGGGACCGCCGATCCGGCTCTGGCGGTGTTGGGCGAGCGCATCTTCCGGGCCGGCAACGCGACTTCGGGCGTGCCCGCTTGTATCGGGTGCCATGGGCCTGCCGGGATGGGCGTGGGGCTCGCCAAATTTCCCCGCATCGCGGGTCAACATGCGGATTACGCCAAGCAGACCCTGACCTGGTTCCGCGACGGCAGCCGGGCGAACGACCCCAACGGCATGATGCGCGGGGTCGCCGCCCGCCTGACCAACGACGAGATTGCGGCGGTTGCTCAGTACGTTCAGGGGCTCAGCCAGTAACAGCGTCCACGTTGGCATGCAGCGAAGCGGAGACCCTGTTTCCGGTGGCGGGGCCGCGTCCAACAGTCGTCGCTGGGGCAGACCCGGCGGCCGGGCGCAGCGTTAGCTCGGGGCAGGCATTCACTACCCGGGCCCCGAGCTACGGATCGACGTTTCCATGCAGCACATCAAACTGCTGAGTTACAACGTCCAGGGTGGAATCTACTCCCGTCGCTACAGCGACTATGTGACGAACAGTTGGAAACATGTGCTGCCGCATCCGGAGCGGTTCGTCAATCTGGCACGTATCGCCCAATTGATTCAGCAGTTTGATGTGGTCGGACTGCAAGAGGTGGACGCCGGCAGCCTGCGCAGTGCCAACATCGACCAGATCCAGTATCTGGCGCGGCAGGGTGGTTTTCCGTACTGGTACCGCCAGATCAATCGGGATCTGGGTCCCTTCGCCCAGCACAGCAACGGCTTGCTGAGCCGGCTGCGGCCGGGTCCGGTCACCGAGCATAAACTTCCCGGGCTGCCCGGCCGCGGTGCCGTGGTGGTGGAGATCCCGCTGGCGGATGGTGAGCAGCTGGCGATCGGCATCGTCCACCTGGCCCTGGGGTGGCGGGCACGCAAGCGTCAGCTCAACTATCTGGCAGGCTTAGCGGAGGAGCATCCGCTGCTGGTGCTGATGGGTGATTTCAATTGCGGCAGCGACTCACGCAGCCTGCGGGCGATGGTCAGACGCACCGGGATGCAGGGTTTGGACTACAACCTGAAGACTTTTCCCAGTTGGCGTCCGCGCCACAATCTGGATCATATCCTGGTGACTCAGCCGCTGCGGATCCTGAATGCCCATGTCATTGACTACCCCTTGTCCGACCACCTTCCGCTCAGCATGACGCTGGGTCTGCCGGAGGGGCTGGGTTTTGCCGAGCCGGCTGACCTGCGCGGAACACCGTTCAATCCTGTACATAAAAATGACGCCAACCAAGGCCGCAAGCGTCGGTGAGCAAATCGATCAGCGGCGGCGTTGGTACCGCCTCGCCGGGGAAGACTTCCTCGACCAAGACGAACAGGCGGCCGAACCCGCCCTGTTCCTTCCAATCCCAGCGCCAGGGTGGACGGGTGTCGCCGCAGGCCGTGCAGGTGGTTCCTGGATGTGGGCGCTCCAGTTGCGCAATCATCCGGTCGCGCCAGTCCATGAGCCGCGCGCGGCAGTTCGGGCAGCGCGGCGGGCGGGTGTTGCGACCATACAATAAGCGCGGTGCGACGCTCAAGGTCGAAATCCGGACATGGCAGAACGCGGTGTACGGGGCCGGGCCGGTCGTGGTGGGAACCACGACCGCGCAGCCGCTGAAGGCGAGCAGGCTCAGGAAGTTGGCCCCGACGGTGTAAGCCTGGCGATGGCCGGGCAGGGGGGCGGCGATGAAGCCAGCCCGGGACAGCGACTCGATCAGCAAGCTTGCCTCGGGGCAAGCCAGTGGATCGGTGGTCGTCAGAACCAGCCGTCCGGTGTGGTTGGGCATGACTGCATCCGCCGGGTTCGGGTAATATCGGGCATCCTAACAGATCGACGCCCCGGCTCCGTGACTCCTGCACGCCGTTAGACCGGGACGACACCGCGCGGACCCTATGTCATGCGACACGGCATCCTCCAGCGACTGCTCTGCCGGATACTGAGCTGCTTGCTTGGGGGTCTGCCGGTGGTCGGCGCCGCCGATGCGACGTTCGCCAAGGCCTACGCCACGCTGGATAAACGTCAGTTGACCGAATGGGGACGGCGCTTCGAGCATGGCGAGGGTATCCCGCGGAACTTGGATAATGCCATCCAGCTCTATTGCAAAGCGGCCAGGCAAGGCGACCTTGATGCCCAGTATTACCTCGGTTGGCTCTATGCCAACGGCAACGGGGTCAAACGCGACGAGGAACTGGCCGCCTGGCTGCATCTGGCGGCCGCGCAGCATGACGCGCAGTCGAAACGGATCCTGAGCCATCTGGGCTATGCGAAAAAGCCCAAGCGCGCACCCGTCTGTGCGCTGACCGACGGTCGCGACGCGTTGCGGCTGCTGCCGACCCCGCGGCCCCCGGCGCGACCTGGCGCGGCGCGTCTCCAGCCGGCCGCGGGGCCGATTGCCGCGTTGATTCGGGACCTGGCGGATGATTATCAGCTGGATCCGAATCTGGTCTTGGCCCTGGTCGAGGTTGAGTCCAACTTCAACCCGCGGACCCAGTCACCGAAAAACGCCCAGGGCCTGATGCAATTGATCCCGGCGACCGCCGCGCGATTCGGTGTGCGCGATGTGTGGGACCCGGAGCAGAACCTGCGTGGCGGTATGGCCTATCTGCGGTGGCTGCTCGGCTACTTCAAAGGCGACCTGCGACTGGCCCTCGCGGGATACAACGCCGGCGAAGGGGCGGTGGATCGTCACGGCGGGGTGCCGCCCTTCGCCGAGACCCAATCCTATGTCGCCCGTATCATGGGGAAGCTGAAACCCTGAGTCCGGACAGAGCCTTGGTGTAGGGGCGGGTTTGAAACCCGCCCCCAGGTCCGGTTGTCACGTCCGATGGCTATCACTGGTTTGTGACGCGTTACTTAGGTCTTAGGTCCGACACGAATGAACGGTTTGCACGCAACCACGTTGCTACTGATCGGTTTGACCAGTCTGCCCACGACCGCGGCTGCGGCTGCGGCGGACCGCGAGCAGCCCGCGGCGTCGGACGCGGCGCCGTCGGCCCCGAGCAGTTCCGTCCACAGCGACCGGGCGGTCAGCCCTTTGCTCAACCGTCACTACCAGGACGGCGATCTGCGCGAGTGGACCCAGGTTTTCGAGCGGCCGGGGCGGGAAGTCTTCGACCAGCGCTTTAAGATCGTGCATGCGGTCCGGCCTCACCCAGGGATGCGGATCGCTGATATCGGCGCCGGGACCGGGCTCTTTACGGTGCTGTTCGCGCGTGCGGTCGGACCGGACGGACTGGTCTACGCGGTGGATACTTCGCCGAGCTTCGTCGCCGGCCTGCATGACTTGGCCGCGCGCTATCGGGTCGACAATATCGTCCCGGCCGTCAGCACCCAGGAGGACACCCGGCTGCCGGCCGCGGGTATCGAACTGGCCTTCGTCTGCGATACCTATCACCACTTCGAGTACCCGCGTGCGATGCTCGATTCGATCCATCAGGCCCTGGTCCCCGGCGGCGCCCTGGTCATCATCGACTACCGCCGTCGTCCCGGCCTGAGTTCACCCTGGGTGCTGCAGCATGTGCGCGCGGACCGCGACCAGGTGGTGGCGGAAGTCCGGCAGGCGGGATTCCGGTTGGTCGAGGAACCCGATTTCCTCACCGAAAACTATTTTCTGCGTTTTGAAAAACACGGTGATACTGCCGGGTCCGAGGCGGACCCAGGCGCGCCTGTCGCACCGCCGCACGCTCCCTAGAGATATCCGATGAACCCCGATTTTTGGTTGGAACGTTGGCACCGCGGTGAAACCGGCTGGCACCGCGATGAAATCAACCGCCACCTGTGTGAGTTCTGGCCCCAGCTCGGCCTCCCGACCGGGACCCGGGTCCTGGTGCCCCTCTGTGGCAAGACCACCGACCTGCTGTGGCTCGCCAGCCGCGGCGACCGGGTGCTGGGGGTCGAACTCAGCCAACTCGCCGTGGATGCCTTTTTCGCGGAGAACGGCTTGAGTCCCGCGGTGACGCGAGTATCCGGTTTCAGTCGTTACCGCGTCGATGAGATCGAAGTGCTCTGCGGCGATTTTTTCGATCTGAGCCCGGCGCTGCTTGACGACATCGGGGCCGTTTACGATCGGGCCGCGCTGATTGCCCTCCCGCCTGACCTGCGCATCCGCTACGCGGCCCATCTGAACGCGCTGCTCCCGACGCGGGTGCCGCATCTCCTGATTACCCTGGAGTACGATCAGGCGCGGCGCGCCGGACCGCCGTTTTCGGTCCAGACCCAGGAGGTCGGGCAGTTGTTCGGGGAGCGCTACCGGCTGAGCGTGCTGGGGCAACTCGATGTCCTCGACGAGTCACCGGCATGGCGTCAACAAGGGTTAACCGAGCTGATGGAACGGGTCTATCGGCTGGATCCGGACACGATTTCCCCCTAATAGCGCGTCAGAAGTTCTGATCGCACCCACACGGTCGCGCGCGCTCGTCCCGACCGACTGAAATATGTATACTGCCCTGTGATGTTCGCCTGGCCGCCGCAAAGCGGACGTCGTTCCCCAGAGTCCAAGCTCGCATGCCGCCGTCACGGTGCACCTGGTCGGTGGCCGAACACGGCCCAACCGATCGAGTCTGAACTAAAGGCACATGCACGCTCAAGCGCCCACTCGCCGGATAACGCGGATCGGCCTGCTGCTTGTCCTGTTGGTCGCGCTGCCGGTCTGCGCCAAGGACCGGATCGGCGAACAAGACAAAGACCCCGCCTTTGAAAAGGCGCTGCTCAGCAAGTCGCCGGCCAAACTTCTGGAGTTGGCCGGGCGCTATGAGAACGGCCGCGGCGTCACTCAGAACACCCGCAAGGCGGTTCAACTCTACTGCAAGGCCGCGGCCAAGGGTGCGACCCGCGCCGCGGTGCAGCTTGGCCAAATCTATGCTTTCGGACGCGGTATCTACCGTGATCAAGACCTGGCAGCCGCCTGGTTCTATCAGGCCGCCGGCAAGCGGGACAGCACCGCGATCAACCTGCTCAAGGTGTTGAAGGTCGACGGGAAACCCAAGCGCGAGACGGACTGTCTGCTGGACCCGCCCGTGCCCCCCGCGTCGGCGGCAGCGCGTTTTGCGTCCCGCCCCCATCCGGCCAAGGGCAAGGTTGCCGAATTGGTGCGCCAGTTGGCCCCGGGTTACCAACTAGACCCGGAGTTGGTGCTGGCGCTCATCGAGGCCGAATCCAATTTCAATCCCCGCGCACTGTCACCCAAGAATGCGCAGGGTCTGATGCAGCTCATCCCCGCGACCGCCGAGCGTTTCGGTGTCCAGGACGCTTGGGACCCCGAGCAGAACCTGCGCGGGGGCATGGCCTACCTGCGCTGGCTGCTGGCGCGCTTCAAAGGGGACGTTCAACTCGCCCTGGCCGGTTATAACGCGGGGGAAGGTGCGGTCGAGCGCCATGGCGGCATCCCGCCCTACGCCGAGACCCGCGCCTATGTGACCCGCATCATCGCGCGCATCAATTGACGGGGTTTGGTCGCGCGCCGCGAACGGTTGATTCAGTTTCAGGCAATGGGCGGGGCAAGACCGGCAGCAGGGGGCGTCAATGGGTTGGTGGGGCAAAGCGGTAGGCGGTACCTTGGGTCTGCTGGTCGGCGGACCCTGGGGGGCCCTGGTTGGGGCGACCCTGGGTCATGGGCTGGATCGCGGGACGGCACTGGTCGACCTGTTCGGGCCGTTGCGGGCCCCCGAGCGTGCGCGCCTCCAGCAAGTGTTCCTGGAGACCACCTTCACCGTCATGGGCCACCTCGCCAAGAGCGATGGTCGGGTCAGCGAGACCGATATCGCCTTTGCCGAGTCGGTCATGACGCGGATGGGCCTCGACGATTCCGGCCGCCGTGCGGCCATCCGTCTTTTCCAGGAGGGCAAGTCGGACAGCTTCGTGCTCGCGCCCGCCCTCGCTGAATTTCGGCGCCTGAGCGACGGTCAGATTCAGTTGCATTTGATTTTTCTTGAAATCCAACTGGCGGCGGCCTATGCGGGCGGAGTGCCGGCCCCGGCCGAGCGTCTGGTGCTGGAGCAGATCCGGGTCGGCTTGCAGATTCCCGCGGCCAGTTTCCGCCGGGTGGAGCGCTTGATCCAGATTCAGGCCCAGATCCTGGGCGGCGGGGGCGCCTGGCGCGGCGGCGGGACCCGCGGCGAGCGTCCGGGCACGAGCCAGCGACCGGCCGCCGGCTCCCTGTCCGGGGCCTATGCGGTCCTCGGCGTCACGCCCAAGGCCACTGATGCCGAGGTCAAACACGCCTATCGGCTCCTGATGAACCAGCATCACCCGGATAAGCTGGTCTCGCGCGGCGCACCCGCGGAGGCCCTCAAGATGGCGACCCAGAAGACGCAAGAGATTCTCAGCGCTTACGAGACGATTACCCGCGCACGCGCGGCGGGTCAGCCCTGAAGCATGACCGCGCGACCGCAGTCACGGCGCGGGCTGGCGGTGGTTAACGAAAGTTAATGTTCGCACAAGGGGGTAGACACCGCGGCGGGCTTCTGGCAGGATCAATGGCAGAGTAGTCGGTCTGCGAAGTC
>NZ_CAIZIZ010000127.1 GCF_903933125.1 uncultured Lamprocystis sp.
AAGTCACGCTGAACTGCGGCTCTGTATCGCCTTGACCAAGGGTTCGAGCCTCGCCGAGTGCAGCGAAGAATTCCACATCAGCGTCCACACCGCCCGCTCGCAACTGAAGAGTATCTTCAACAAGACCGGCACGCGCCGCCAGGTCCGGCTGCTGCGGCTGATCTTGGCCTTTGTCGATCCCTGAAGGCCGCGCCCGGCGTCCCTTATTTTTCATATTTTTCACCCTTTTGGGGGATGCTAGCCGGCGGACATCTTGCGATCATTCGCAGTGGGAACGGTATCTTTCCCCACAGCCAATCCCAACCGCCATGCGGTTTATTTACCATAATCTTCATGTGGTTGGATTTCCTAATTCTCGCAGTCAACAGACAGGGTATTTACACCGATGAGAACGACAAACCGAGTATCCCTCAGGGTTCGCTGCGCCGTTGGCGCGCTGTCCCTTGCGGGCGTCTGCCTTGGCTCCACCGCCATGGGCGCCGTGACCCACACCTTCTCGCAGGCCGGCGTGCTCACGATCACCGGCGACGGCGCGAACGATATCATCAACGTGCAGCAAAGCAGCCAGAACGTCTTCTACCAGGCGAACGGTAGCGGCAACCTGGGCATCACGCCGGTCGGCACGGTCACAGCCGTCGTCGTGAACGCTGGCGGCGGCAACGACACCGTCACCGCCCCGTCCGTGACCAAGCCCCTGACCATCAACGGCGGTGCCGGCGATGACACGCTGAGCGGCGGACCCCAGGCCAACACCATCATCGGCGGGGCCGGCGGCGACAGCATCGACGGCAAGGGCGGGGCGGACACGCTCGACGGTGACGACCCGCTGGCGACGACCGCCTTCACGGGCGGGGAGGCGCAGACCTCCATCAATACGAAATTCACCGTCACGGCCACCGGCGGCGGCGTGGCCTACCGCCAGTCGTCTCAGGGCGGCGTCTCCACGCGCGGCTTCGGTGTCAGCAATCCGAATGACAACGGTGTCTCGGCCAGTCGCGGCATCGAGGGCGATGGGGCCAACAGCCACCCCGTTGAGACACTCATCGTGAAGTTCGCGGACCCCGACAAGGTCGCCGTCTCGGCCACGCTGACACTCGGATTGAACGGCGTCGGCGCGGCCGGCGATCCGGGATACAAGATCGTTGCCTACTACGGCGACACGGAGGTTGGCACAGTCGAGGGCTCGCTCCCCGGCGCGACGGGCTTGCTCACCGCGGTCGACCTCAGTTTCAACGGTGCGTTGTTCGACAAGGTCACGATCGAGAATACCCACTCCACGGCCGATGCCTTCGTGCTCTCGGCCGCGAGCTTTGCCACGACCACGACCGGCGATGACGAGTTCCGCATCTCCAACGCCCGAGACGCCTTCGGCGATGCGATCCACGGCGGATACGGCACAGACACCGTTGTGAACGCCACGACGGCGGAGACCATCGTGCTGACCGACTTCCGCGCCACCCCCGCGCTCGGCGTCCAGACGGTGTTCGACGTGGAGACGCTGTACGGCAACAACAAGGAGATTCGCGGCCGTGACGCGGGCTTCGACGGGGCCGGCAACGACCAGGACAAGCTGGACTTCACCGGCATGACCTTGTTTGATGTCACCTACATCACCGGCCGTTCGGGCGATGACCAGATCATCGGCAGCGATAGCAACGACGTCATCAACGGCGGCGCTGGCAGCGACCAATTGGCGGGTGGCCTTGGTAACGACACGATCAACGGCGAGGCCGGGGAAGACGTCCTCAACGGCGGCGAGGGCGAGGACGTCCTCAACGGCGGAGCTGGGGCGGACGTTCTGGCCGGCGGGCTGGATACCGACTTCGACCGGTTCGTCTGCCTCGTGGCCGACGCCAACAACAACGCCGACACCCTGACCGAGTTCAACCAGGGCAGCGACCAAATCGAGGTCAACACGAGCGTGTATGGCCAGGGTCAGCTTGATGTCGTCACGGGAACCGGCCCCTCCCCCACCGGCTTAGCGAGTGAAATTCGCTTCGCTTCCTCCGGCACCACGATCTACCTGCCGGGCACGGGCGCCAACGCGTTCCGGCAGATACTGGTTCCTGGAACGTTCGAACTGACCACCGCCGACTTCCTGCAGAACTAAGCGTCTGCTCCGGGTTCGGCATAGGACCGCCCGGGCTTCGGCCCGGGCGGTTTTTTTTCATAAGAAAGTGCATTGGCCCAAGTTTAACACCGCTATTCAAGGTGGATATGCATACCCACCGCACAGCGACAGATGGGTATCAGGTCCCTGGCGACCTTCACAGAAGTGAGTGACACTACCCGGTTAAACGCAATACCGTTCAATGGCACATAACAACAGCAATTCCCGGCGAACGGCGTGTAAGCCGCTGATTTATAAAGAATCACGATTCTGACCGCAACAAGATTTGCAAAATAGCAACCTATGGTTTCAAGAGGTTAGCGTTCACCGGGAATCGCTGACACGGGGAGGGATGGGGTCAGGTCTTGAAATCCAGCACTTAATCGCCGTCTCCTTGGTCTCGTGAAGAATGCGTGATTGCAAGACCTGACCCCGGTCCTTTTGACCCCGGTCCTTTGCGTGACCCCGGTCCTTTGCGACTGATGCGCTGGTTGGCTTGGTCCGCTACATCGCCATCATTCGGATGAGAGAAAGAGTATGAAAGTCGAACCAAGCGGCGTTGTCATGTTCGGGACCTGCGTCGTGCAAACGAGCGTATGCGTTGCTAAAGAGGCCGCCCCCATCACTGCGGTCTGGACGGTGCCTAATAGAACGCAAATTAACGTTTGCTCAGCCTGCTTAAACGAGCAACTTCGGACGGGGAAATGGATAATCGAAGGGGCTCGGCCTGCTGCTGTTGCGCAATAAGCGAGGGAAAAGCGGGAAAAGGGCTCAGTGCGGCCTGGCAAGGCCGCGTGTTCTAGCGGGTGAAGGCCCCGCCTGGGTCATCGTGAGCCGCGAGCCCAGTATCGAGCCTTGCGGCGTAGCCGGTAACGGACGCGTCGATGCTGCGGCTGATACGCAGGCGAGGTGCAAAGGTAACGGGTGATGCCGACCCTGAAGATGTTGAGCCCCGAACGTTTTGGTTGGTGACCGACGGTTTTGTCCCGCCGGTAGGTAACGAGGCGCTGCGCAATGGCGAGCGGCGCCGGTACTCCCCGGGGTCCGAGGCCGTGTCGCGCCTGACATTGAGAACACGCGGTCACCAGGGAGATCCAAGTGTAGGTCCGTGGGAGTCGGGCACCCATGAACACGTGTAAGAGCGCGGACATGGGCAGCGGTGCTTGGAAGTCGGAGCCCTCCATCGTACCGTCGATGCCGGGTCATGCCGGGGCAGCCTTGCGGGTGGCGGTTTGAGACAATGCGCGATCGATACGCGGCCCGACGCCGAGAGGACGATGCCCGCGACCACGAAAATCAAGCATGTCAAACGGATAGACAAGCATCGCGCGCTACGCTGGACGCACGGCGCGCGGCGTCGATGGGGCGGTGTGGCCCTGTTCGTCCGTGGATGACTCAAACTGGGAGCCGGATGGTGTCACACTCCAAGTCCGGT
>NZ_CAIZIZ010000128.1 GCF_903933125.1 uncultured Lamprocystis sp.
CGCCGCCGCGCCGGGGCCGCCCGCGGGCCTGACGGGTTGGTTCCGTGGTCCCCCCAGGGTCCGTCGTGCGGACCCGCGCCCCGCGATTGCCGGTCGCGGCTGGCACGATGATCGAGATCGCCTAAAATGGCCAAAGTCGAGACCAAACCACCGTACAAAATTCTCCCACGCCAGCGACCCATCCGGCGCCCGCTGGTCTTTGAATTGCGCCTTGGCCCATGTCACCACGGCCGGCCGGTAATCGTCCTCACGCAAGACATCCAACGGGGGCGCCGCGGGAGTACCGCCGGAAGCACCTTTGGCTTTTTTCTCGTAGGCCGTCTGTTCAGGATTCCTTGACGGTTCATCCGCATTCGCCGGCCGCGGTGCACTCGCCATCTCGCGCCCGTTGAAGACCACGATCACGTCGGCATCCGGTACGTCATGGGTCGCGCCGGGCGGCGTGTTCTTACGGTCGGCGCGCCCTAGCGCCTGACGGGCCTGGACGTTGCGGGCTTCGACTTCGCCGGATAGACGATGGTATGCGTCGAGCGGATTTCCGCGAGTCTCCTTTGATAGCCTTCGGTACTCGCTCCACTCCTGCTTTGCTCTATCAGCATCATTTTTTATTGACTCCAGAGAATCACTTATTCCGTATAGATCGACCCCAGTGTCTCGCGCCTCATGATATCTCTGTTGCAACGCCCGCATCTGGGTCGCTAGGCGCGTAATATCTTCGTCTGAATACCTAAACGTTTCCGGCGTCCCGCCCGTGGCGAATCCCTCCCGATGCTGCAAGGCGTGTTGAACTTCATGCAGGAGGATGGACAGCGCCTCTTCTACGCTGCGCGCATCGACGGTTATGGCGGTGTCCCCATATTGCCCTTTGGGCTTGCCGTCTGGATTGATGATGATATCGGTCTGCACTTGCCGCAACGCCGGATAGGCCGCGAACAGGCTGGGGTGGGTCAGCACGGCGCCCAACGGCGCCCACGCCTCCATGCCTTGGGCGGTCGACTTGAACGCGCCATCGATCTTCGTGCGCAGCAGCGCCCCGCTGTCGTCGATCTCGAACCGCCACTTCCCATCCGCCCCCTGGAACCAACCCGTTTGCCGCCGCACCTCCTCCGCCGTCAGGCCCTGCGCCAACCCCTGTTGCGCCCGGCTCAGCGCATGGGTGTCGGCGGTCGCCGCCCGTTCCCCGGCGAAGGCGAAACGGATATCCGGATTGCCGGGGCCGAAGGTCCCGGCGTTGCCGATGGCGCTCTTGATGGCCGTCGGCGCAAAGACCGCGATGACATTCGACGGTTGCCACGGGCCGACGGTCGACACCGACCCATCGCGCAGTTGGCGAAAGACCACCGCATCCTTGCGGTCGCGCTTGGCGGACTTGAGCGCATCGGCCATCCAGGATTCGGTGTAACTGCCCCCGCCCATGTCCCACACGTCCGGCTGCGCCGCGCGCAGAAAGACCGGCATCAGGTTGGCTCCCTGCTGATAGGTCCGCTCCACCCGCTGACCATCGGGCGTGGTGTAGAGGTAGCCGGCAAAGTCCTCGGCCACCGCCGGACTGGTCGTGAAGAAGAAGGCGCCGTTGGCGTCGCGCGCCAGCGTTCCGGTGCCGGTCTTGCGCTTGGCGAAGCGGTTAAAGTCCGCGCTGGTCCCGTGATACACCACCAACGGCTCGCCGTTGGCGTCGACCAGTTTCGACACAGCATCCGGGTTGACAAGCAGGGAGTCCGACGAAATACTGAGCGTCACCCCGGCAGTGTTCGCGGACGTACGGATCGGGAAGGGCGTCGCCCCTTCATGATTCCTGCCGGGCACCTTCTTCCATGCCGACTTGATCGACACGCCCCCCGCCTCGGCAATCTCGACCTCAGCCACCACATAGGTGCCGTCACTGAAGCGCCGCCCAAACTCGGCCGACGGCTTGCCGTTGTTGGACGTGGTGCGCTTAAACGTCTCCGGATCGCGCAAGACTTCCAGCGCCTTGAGATAATCGTCGACGGCCAGCCCCACCTGGTCGGCGCGCCGTTCGTTGCCGACACCATGCCGCTTGTTGGTTTTGCGGATATCGTCCGGCGCCAGATAGGTGGTGGCGATGGGAAACCCGAACGTGTCGGACAGTTTCCCGCTCGGATCGGCGTCATACCCGGCAGCGATCGGCGTCCGCTGCTGCCACGCGGTATCGGTCAGCGCCCGCTCGATCAGCGCGCGGCGCTGCCGCTGGCGCGCCACCGCTTCAAAATCCCCAAACCACCGCTTAAAGTTGTCGGTGCGTACCAGTATCCACTGTTCGCGATTCAGTTTCGACGGCTGCCCGTTGGGCGCCGGCAGAGCCTTACCTTCGGCATCATGCGCCCGCAGCACATCGGCATAGCGCGCCTCGACCTCCCGATACTGCCGCACCGCCTCCGCCAACTGCGCCGCACTGGGCGCCCCCTTGACCGCCGCATACTGCGCCAGCAGCCCCGCCAGGCGCGCGTCGGTCTCCTGCCCGGCGTAGCGCACCCCGGCGCCCTCCAGCGCCCCCACCGGCCGCGCACCGGCCCGCAGCGCCCGCGCCACATCGGCGGCCAGCACGCGCAACTCGGTCAGTCCCGGCCGGCCCTCGATCAACCCCAACGCGCGCCATTGCTGGCGCAACCACAGCAGCACTTGGTCCCACGCGGCGCCGATAAAGCCGCGCTCCTGTTCGGCCACGCGGGCGAAGACTTCCTCCGCGACCCGCTCGCGCGACAAGCCGGGATCTTTCGCCCGCTCCTGCGCCAGCAACCGCCCGACCGAGCGGATGCGCTTGGCGGCATCCTCCACCAGGTCGGCGAAGGTCCCGCGCTGCGCGTCGCTCAGCAGCCGGAACCCGTAGTGCCCGACCAGCTCGTGACGCAGCACGGTGCGCACGTCCGCCGCCGTGGCCAGATGTTCAGCCACCAGCACCACCGCATCGGTCGCCGGGTCGAAGGCGCCCCGCACCCGGCCCAGCCGATCGAGCGACCCCATCCCGAAGGCTTCGGCCTGGGTCGCCACCACACGCACCGACACCGCGCCGCGCGCCGGCCCCAGGAGGCGGCTGAGCGCGGCATCGACCACGGTCTGCACGTCCGCGACCGGGAGGCCGGTGACGCCATCCGGGGCGCGGCCGTGGGGTCCAATAGAGAAGCGGCTGGTCCCGAACCAGGCGTCCGCTCGCGCGTCGCGCGAGCCGACCTCATCGCGCTCCAGCGGCGGCGCCTGGTGCTTTGGAATCCGCACGACCGCCACGGCCGGCGGGCGATCGAACTCATGCGCCAGATGGTCTTCGATGCGACCGCGCCAGAAGGGCACGCCGTTGCGTTCGGTGACAAAGACCTTGCCGCGGCTGTACGTCCGATACCAGCCATCGGCCATGGTCGCCGCCTGATCGGGCGCCAAGCCCTCACGGATAATCCGCCGCGCATTGGCGTAGGACGTGACATGGTAATAGTAATCGTCCGGCTGCTCGCCCTGCCCGATCGGACCGCGCACCATGGTCCAATACGAGCGCTGCGCGCGCTCTGGTGGGGCGGCCGGCGCCGCCTGCACCACCAGCGTCGACCCCTGCGCCCCCCCTGGGCTGGCGGCCGTCGCGCGCCGATTCCAGATGGCGAGGGCCTCCTGCGCGGTGGACGCGATGTGGATTTTGCCTAGTCGATTCCCCGCTGCGTCGAACAGATCGAACTCGGGCTTACCGGTCACCGGATTTAACCGCCCGCTGGTGGTCGCCGTGACGGCAATAAGATGGGGTGACTCTTGGGCAATAGAGAAGCGGATATCCGGGTTGCTTGGGTCATAGGCGCCAACATTCTCTGCGGCCGTCTGCGCCGCGACGCCAAACAGATCACCCTGCGCGTCCGCAGCCGGCCCCGGTGCATCCTCCTCCTGCGCCTGCTGCTGCGCCGCCAACTCCGCCAGGTCGGCCTCGGTGTAGGACGCCAGTGAAAACTCCGGCGCGGCCGGCGGCGTTGTTTCCCGAGAAACATCCGCCGTCTCCGGCGGGGTCTCCGGGGTCTGCGGGGTGACCGTACCCTCCGGCGCCACCGTGGCCGGCGGCGTACGCAACCAGCCGCGCTCACTGAGCGCCTGGCGCACCGCCTCGACCACTCCACGCGCCGCCGTGCCGGGTTGCTGCCCCGCACGCACCGCGCTGGCCGCCGTCCGCACGGCGGTACTGATCGGCCCGGCCACATTGGCCTCGGCGCGCAGGATGGTGCCCACCTGGTCGGCTTCCTGCACCCGCGCCTGATTGGCGCCGCGCTCCAGCCGATTGCCGGCGCCCTCGATGCGCCCGGCCTCGCGGCTGAGCAGGTTGAACACCGCCCGGTCCTTGGTCAGACTGCGCACCGCGGCATCGATGACCCGCGCGCGCTCGGCGAACAGGCTTTCCTCCATCTGCTGGTCGCCGAACAGGTCGCCCTGGGCGCCCGCCGCGGCCCGCTCGAAGCTGGCGTCGCGCATTTGCTCGGCCACCAGCCGCGCCTGCTGGGCGTTGGCGGTCGGATGTTTCTGGAGATACCCCAGCACCGCGCGCTGTTGCTCGTCCTCGGCCAGCACCCGCGACACCTCGGCGGCGTGCGGCGGCGGCACCACCCCGGCGCGCACCAGATCCCAGGCTTTGGGACCCAACTGCGCCAGGGCCTCGCCGTCGCGAATGGCGGTGGAGCCGAAGCGCGGTAGCCGCGGCATCACGTCGTCGCGCTCCAACGGGGTCATCTCGCGCCACAGCCGGGCGATATCGAGCGCGTCGGCGTTGCCCTCCTGGACGTTCTTGACCGCCGCCCGCTGGCGCGCCTGCTCCGCCGTCACGCCGTCGGCTGCCCGCCATACCTGGGCATCCAGGCGCACATCTTGGCCCTGCGCGGCGAGCTGCTTGGCGAGGTTCACCCGGTGATGCCCATCGACCACCCAGTTTTTCCCGGCTTCATCCTGCCACACGTTGACCGCGCCGGCGGCGTCCGGGTCCCAGGTCTGCACGCCGGCCAGCCGGCCGGTGTCGCCCACCGCATCCGCCGCCGAGCGGAATTGAAAGCGCTTGGCGTCCACCCCGACGTCTTCGGGGCGCAGGCTCAGGAAGCGTTCGCTGCCGCCCGTGGCCGCCGCGGCGGTCGGGGCCGGGTTGGGACCGCTGGCCGGCGGGCCGTCGGCACGGGCGGGGGCCAGGGCCGCATAGCGGGCCTGGGCCGCGCGCAGGGCGGTCAGGTCCTGCTGCCATTGCGCCGGCCATGGGGTCTCGGGCTGGCGCGCCGACCAGGCGGTTATCTGTTGCTGGAGCGCGTCCGCGCGGTCGGTGAGTTCTTGGCGGCGCGTCGCGGTCGGCACCACCCGGTCCGCGGCCAGGGTGCCGTCGGCATCCACCGCGCGCTCCCACAGCCATTGGCCGTCCGGACTGGCGCGAAACTCGCGGGTCAGGGAGCCATCGGCGCCGGTGCCGGGGTCAACCTCGACCGGGTCCGTCGGCCACGCGACATCCGCCAGCGCGGGGGCGACGGCGCCCGCAGCTCCGCCACCCGCAGGCGTTGCGCCGCCGCGTCCCAGCGCAGCAGCCGCCGCGGTTTGCGCGTCCAGCGGACGCGCAGCACCGGCTTGGCTCCCGGCTTGACGGGCGGCTGGATCACCACCCAGGGCGCCAGGCTCGCGTGGGTTCCCGCCAAGCGGCGCCACCGCAGGACGGTCGCCCCGGCCCAGCGCCGCGCCTGCTTCCAGTGCTGGTTCACTGCCATCGGGCGCCCCCGGCGTTGCCGCCGCGCGCGCCTGTTCCTGGTACCACGCATCATGATCCACCACCAGCGGGGTATTGTCGCCCAGCGCCGCGACCGCGTAGCGGTGCCAGACAGCGGCCAGTTCCGGGTCTTCGCGGCGCACCGCGTCCTCGACCGCCGCCGCGGCGGCCACCCGCCGGGCGAACGGGTTCGTATCGTCCTCGGGGTTGGCCAGCGCGTGGTTCACCGCCGAGCGCCGATAGGCGCCAAAGGCGTGGGTCCCGCCCGCGGTAAAGCCGACCATCACCAAGGTCGGCACCACCACTTGCGCGGCATCGCCCCAGGTTGGCGCCGGGCCGGCGCCATAGGCGTGCTCTACGCCCTGCTGGAGCGCCCCTTGCGCCATCTCGGTCCCCAGTTCGGCGGGCAGGACCTTGAGCGCCAGATCCTTGGCCGCGCCCCACAGCGCCCCCTGGTTGCTGGCCGCCGACTGAATCAGCGTGCCCCCGGTATCGGCCAGGCCGACCCGCGCCAGCACCGCATTGGCGGCGGCAGACTTGATGCTGGGCGGGATCAATGACCCCATGCGCAGGAACAGATAGGTGCCCAGCGCCTCGCCGCCGCCCTCAATGGCGCCGTTCGCCAAGCCGCCGGTAATGGCCGCGTGTTCGGCCTGCGGCTCCGGCACCCCCGCCGCCAGTTGCGCGGTCTTGATCGTTTCGTAGGAGGCTTCCGCCTGCCGGCCGGCTGCCCCGAAGATCCCCAGCACGCTGCCGGCCACGGCGCCCAGCGTCGCGCCGGCCAGGGTACCCGGCCCCGGTAGCAGCGAGCCAATCGCCGCGCCCGCCGCCGCCCCCGCCGCCATCGGCCCGGTGCTCTGCACCAGCGACTCACCGGCCTGTGCCAACGAGCCCAGCGGATGTTCTTCCGCCCGACTGCGCGCCGATTCCTTCATCCAGTCCGGCAGCGCGCGCGCGTCCGCCTCGCGTTGCGCGGCGCGCGCCGCCAGGTCGTCGGCACTGGCCGGGGCAACCAGGCCGAGCGGCCGGCCGAAGCCTTCCGCCGCCTCGCCGGGTAAGTCGGGGAGGTTGTAGATCCCGCGCGCGACCGAGCGCCCCAGTTCCGCCGCGCCACCGAAGAAGCCGCCGCTGCCGAGCGGCCGACCCGGATCATCCGCCGCGGGGTCTAGCGCGGTCGGCGGCGCCGCCACCGGCGCCGGACCCACCAGCGACTGATAGCGTTCATAGGGCGATGGTTCAGGGGTCGGCGCGGCCGGTACCGGGTCCGCGATCGGATCTGCCGCGGCCGGCGCCGGCGCGTCGATGGCGACCGGGTTCGTCAGCAGCGACCGATACTGTTGATAGGCCGATGGCAGTGCAGACGCAGCGGCGTCCGGCGCGGCCGGGTCTGCTGCCGGCGCGCCGAGCGTCGCCCGCCAGGTCGCCAGCCCACCCGCCGCGGTCAGCGGCCCGAGGTCCTGCGGGTCGGTACCGGTGCCCAGCCACGCTTCACCCACGGCTGGCCCCCTGCGCCCAGGCGCGCGCGATCTGATCCGCCGCCTGATCCGCGGCGGCGCGTGACGCCTGCACCAGCCGCGCGGCTTCCGCTTGCACCGCCGGGTTGCCGTCAGCGTCCGCATCGTCGGGCGCGAACCCCTTGGCGGTTTTGGCCTGGGCCAGCGCCGCCGCCGGGCTCAACAACTGCTGCGCATAGGAACCCAAGGCCCCGCTCACCACCGACACCGGCAGCTCAGGGAACGCCCGCAGCAAGGCCCCGCCGTGCTCGCTCGCCCACATCTGCGCATGTTCCGGCAGCGCCGACGCGGCCGAGGCGCCCAGGCCCTCCGCGCGCTTGCCCCAGTTGGCGAAGGTGCCGCGCAGCTCGGTATCACGCGCCGCCGCGGCCTCCTGCTGGGCTTTGCTGCGCCCGGCCTGGACATCCATCCGCTTCATTCGCTCGTCAAACGCGTTGCGCGCTTGCGCCTGCTGGTGTTCCGCGGTGCCTTGCAGTCCGGTCTTCTCCATGTCCCACGCCAGTTTCTGCTGTTCGAGCGGCACCGGCGGCGGCTTCTGCCACCCCAGCCGCTACTGCACCCCGGCCGGCAACCCGGCCCATTGCTCGCGGGGGACGTTGCGGACCGCTTGCAGCAGGGCCAACCCGCCCTGCCCGGCTGCCCCTTGCAGCGCGGCGGCGCCGCCCGTGCCAGCGCCCGAGGTCTTGAAGCCGGGGGCGGTGACCCGCGCGATCTGGGCATCGGTCAACGGTTCCAAACGCTTTCCGCCACTGACTTCCCCGACTTGGCGGCCAAGGTCCGCAGCCGTGACCGGTTGGTTGTCCGGCATGGTGTAGCGCGGGCGACCGCGGCGCCCCACGCTGACATCACCCCCGGCAGCGATCAACTGCCGCTGGTAAGCCGCCTCCGCAGCCGGGGATTGATCGGCGAGGGCGAAGGCGGGCGGCTCCACCGTCCGCTCCAGCGGCCGATTGGTCGCCAAGGACTGGCGCACGTCCGGGGCGAACGTCGCCGGTCGTGTTCCCGCCGCCTGGTCGGCAGCGGCAATCGCCTGCCGATACGCCGTGGGGGAGAGCAACGCGCTGCGTTCCATCTCGGGGATGACGCGCGGACCGAAGGTGACGCTGGGGCCATCCGCCGCCGCGGCCTGAAGGGGACCCGGCGCGGAGCTCGGCGGGCCGGCCGGGCGGCGCAGATCGATGTGGGAGGCGCTTGCTTGCGCGGGCGCATTCGGCTGGGTCGCGGCAGTCGCTGGTGGTGCAGGCACGGGGGCTGACGCGGCGTCCGGCAGCACCTGGCCCAGCGGCCCAAACGTCGGCGCCGGCCGCCCCGCGGCCTGGCGGTCGGCGCTGATGCGCGCCTGCATGGCGCGGCGCTCCACGGCCGGCTTGCTGTTGCGCACCGCATCATCCACCCCGTGCACCACGGCCTGTCCGGTATCGACCATTGCCTGCCCGGTCCGGTTCGCCCAGCCGCCGGTCAGCGCATCCAGGCCGCGCCCCAGGCTGCGCAAGCCCGAGACCACCGGCAACGGCGTGCCGGGCGGATGCGCGGCGGCCCAGTCCGCGGATGCGCGCTCCAGGTCCTTGGCCCCTTGCCGCGGATCGTAGAGCGGTAGCACGGGCGCGGCCCCGTCTTTCGACTCCGCCACGCTGGTGCTATCGTTCGCAGCGATCCTGACGCGCGGGGCACACTGGCCGGACGGGACCGCCGCCCCGCTCGCGGACATGGCCATGTGGTCAGGGGAGGACACCCCCGCGGACGTGCTGGTACCGCGCCTGATCGCTGCCGGAGCCGATCCCGCACGGGTGCATCTGGTGTCAGGGTTCACCAGCGAGCGCGGGGCACGGGCGTTCGACCCCGCGACGGACATTGCTGCGTTGGCGGTGCGCTTGGCGCGCATGGACCCGCCGCCCGCGCTGTTGATCGTTGACCCCCTGGTGTCGGCGGTGACCGGGGACAGCCATAAGAACGCCGAGGTCCGTTCAGCCCTGCAACCGTTGGTGGACCTGGCCGCCGCGCATGGTGTCGCGGTCTTGGGTGTCTCGCACTTCTCCAAGGGGACCCAGGGGCGGGACCCGACCGAGCGGGTGACCGGGTCACTCGCGTTCGGGGCACTGGCCCGTGTGGTGATGGCAACCGCAAGGATCGCGGGCGAGCTCGGGGGCGGCTGCATCCTGGTGCGGGCGAAGTCCAACCTTGGCCCCGACGCGGGCGGGTTCGGCTACCACCTGGACCTTGCCGCGCTTGCCGAGTATCCGGGGATCTCTGCGACGCGGGTTCTCTGGGGCGAGGTCCTGGAGGGGAGCGCGCGGGACTTGCTGAGTCGGGCGGATGCCCGCGCGGACCCGGACACGACGGGCGAAGCATCGGACGTTGAAGTGTTCATTCGTTCCTGTCTGGCGGATGGGCCAGTGAGTGCCAAGCAGATGCAAGAGGACGCCAGCGGAGCCGGGTACTCATGGGACCGGGTGAAGCGGACGGCGCATCGACTTGGCGTCGAACGGTGTAAGGATGGGTATCAAGGCAGTTGGGTATGGACCCTTCCGGTTGAGCGCAACGCCAAAGGGGACACCGAACCCGCCAAAGAATGCAAAGGGATCACTCTCCGCTCGACTTTGGCCATTTTAGGCGATCTCGATCATCATGCCAGCCGCGACCGGCAATACATGGACCTTACCGCGCTTGCCGAGTATCCGGGGATCTCTGCAACGCGGGTTATCTGGGGCGAGGTCCTGGAGGGGAGCGCGCGGGACTTGCTGAGTCGAGCGGATACCCGCGCGGACTCGGACACGACGGGCGAAGCATCGGACGTTGAAGTGTTCATCCGTTCCTGTCTGGCGGATGGGCCAGTGAGTGCTAAGCAGATGCAAGAGGACGCCAGCGGAGCCGGGTACTCGTGGAACCGGGTGAAGCGGACGGCGTATCGGATCGGGATCGAGCGACGCAAAGAGGGGTTTAACGCCGGTTGGGTGTGGGCCCTACGAAGGGAGCACAATTGCGAAGAATCCGCCGAAGGGAGCGAAGGGATC
>NZ_CAIZIZ010000129.1 GCF_903933125.1 uncultured Lamprocystis sp.
GGCGGGGCGTGTAACCCGACCGTTCGGGGTGACCGCGGCATCCATCGCGGCGGGACGCCGCTCCCACGGGGTCACTGCGCGGCTTTCACGGTAAAGCCTTCAGTCCGATTCGTCGATACCCGTGTGGCTCAAAACCGCGCGATTACGCCCGTTGGCAGCCACAGAGTCAGCGGTGAATCCGGAAACCGCTCGAACTCGTAACGCTCGTACCAAGCACGCGCCTGCTCGTGTTTGGTATCGACGATGACGCTGGTGATGTGCTGCCAGGGCTTGGATAGGCATCGCCACAGAGCCGTCAGGGTTCGCCTGACTCGGACCGCCAGGCCCGATAGCGCTGGACGGCCGCCGCGAGCTTCGACCGAGGTTTATCCAGGTTGTCCAAGGCCGCGACGAAGACCTCCCAGTCGCGCGGGGACAGCGTGAGTGATTCCGCCTCACCCAGAACCTGTTGTGCGCGCTCCTGCGCGGTTCGACATGTTCAATGCGGGCCAGTCGGGTCGCTGCCAGTTCCAGCGCATGACGCACCGGCCGCGCTGGCCTGCTCCAGTCGTCCGATTTGATGGTTGTGGAGTTTGGACAGCAGGAGCAACGCGGTGACCGCTCCGATGAGTGCGAACAACATGTCGGATTGCGTGTCCCAGGGATCGCCCTGGGTGCCGAGAAACGCGTCTGCACCGGCGCCAAGCGCCAGGGCGGCACCCCACTCGATGAGTTCATAGGCCGCGCTGATCGCCAGGACGATGCAGACAACGATGAACGCCAGCATCTTGCGTCCATTCACATAGTGGCCGCGAATCAGTAGCTCGCGCGCGGCCAGCGCGGGAACGAAGCCCTGGAAGAAATGGCCGATCTTGTCGTACGGGTTGCGTTGCAGGTCGAGCGCCTGCGCAATGTCAAAGCCAAGCGGCACCCTGGCGTAGGTGTAGGCGCCGCCGAGCATCAGCACCAGGGCATGTAGAAAGATGCACACATACAGCAGCGTCGAGAGTGGGAAGCGCCGATAGGTTGCGCCAAGCACGGCGAGCACCAGGACGACCGGAAAGACCTCCATGATCCAGGTCAGGCGGTCGTAGGGGTGGGCGCCTGACCACGCCAGCAGGCCAAGCAGAGCGGCCAAGGCAATCAGGAGCGGCTTGGTGCGGTCAGTGGGCATGGATGTTGCGCTACCTCATGATTTGCGATGGGAGTGTGGGCGCCGGAGCCGCAGGACAGTGACCGACATACGGCGCGATACGCTGCGCTATTACGCCCTACGGGCGCGGTTTCATCGCGTCGATACGCTTCCCGCTCTCATTCGATAAGGGGAGCAGACCCAAAGAACGCGGCAGCCGCCGGATGCAGCGGCACGGTCAGCCCGGTGGCCGCGGTCTGGCGGTTGATCTGCGATCCGGCGGCCGACCCGGCGCCCATGAAGTCGATCCGCTCGAACAGGGTCGCGAGCACCCGGTTGACATCCGCCGCCGGCAGGCTCGCGGGGGCGGCCAGCAGGGCGGTCACCGCGAGCGTGCGCACTTCGGTCAGTTGCCCAGGGTAGGTGAGCGGCGGCAAGTCCAGGGGAACCAGTCCGGAGCCTGAACCGGCGAGCGTGCGCTGGACCTCCGGCGACAGTGACAGGAACTGAATCCGGCCGCGGGCCGCCGCGTCCTGGATGAGCCGTGCCGGGGCATTGATGGTGGCGATGACCGCGTCGGTGCGGCCGGCGGCAAGGTCATCGAGTCCTTGCTCCAGGCTGGTCTCGTGAACCTCCTGGAGGTCCCCCAGCGCGAGGCCGCTGCCCTGCAGCAGCAGGAGCGCGTTCTCACGACTGCCTGAATCAGGCAAACCGATCGCAACCCGCTTGCCGGCGAGTTCCCGCAAGTCCGCGATCGGCGAACCGCCCGCGACCATGACATGCACGGGCTCCGGGAACAGGCTCGCCAGGGCACGCAGCCCGTGATCGGGGCCGGCCTGAGCGAAGGGGTGCGCGCCCAGCATGGACGCGGCAGCCAGATTATTCTGCACCAGGGCGAGATCCGCACGCCGATTACGCAGCCGATCGAGGTTCTCCCGGCTGCCGGCCGTCGTGAGCGCATCGGCGGCGGTTCCTTGTTCGACCAGGGTCTGGGCGAGCAGTTGCGCCACCCCCAGATACTCCCCGCCGGTTGGGCCGCCGGCCAGGATCAGCGACTGATCCAGACGACCCAACCGCTCGACGATCGCGTCCACGGCTTCGCCGACCTCCTCGACGATGATCTGCCGCTGGCGCGGTGGATCGGCCGTCTTGCGCTCGTAGAGTTGCATCAGGCGCGCGAACAACTGCTGGGACTGGGCACTGGTGGCCGGGCTCAGGGGCGCCGAGGGGGTACCCACCTCGGGTAACACCGTGACCACCGGCGCCCACGCGTCGCCGTCGCTGACGAAGCTCGCGCTGCCGTGCACAGTGACCCGATCGCCGCGCTGGTTGCCGGCGGTCTTGAGTCCGCCGACGCCCTTCTCGGTCGCCCCCAGGAGGTTCGCGAAGGCGGCGACGCTCAAAGCGTCCCAGGAGGAGAAGTCCAGGTCGCGTTCGAGCGTCAGCACGGCGTTGAAATAGACGATGCGCTGCGGTCGGCCCTGCGCATCCGCGCTCAAGGGCCCGCTGCCCATGCGGCGCAGGCTGGTCAGGGCGATGGTGTCCGGCCCGAGGGCCTGCGTCAGTCGCTCCTGAACTGTCTCCGTCACCGCCGACGCATCCGGCGCGACCTCACAGGCAGCGAGCACGAGAGCGGCCAGCACGACGGCCAGCCAACGGGCAGCAATCTGAAACAAGGGGCGATGCATGATCAAAACCCGAACCAGGGCAGTGCGAGGAAACCCTGGATCACGACGGCGTTGGTGATATCGATCAGGAAGGCGCCAATCACCGGGACCAGCAGGAAGGCGAGCGGCGACGGGCCATAGCGGCTGGTGATGGCCTGCATGTTGGCGATGGCGGTCGGGGTGGCGCCGAGCTGGAAGCCGCACTGGCCGGCGGCGATGACCGCCGCATCATAGTCCCGGCCCATGACGCGGAACGTCAGGGTGATCGCCAAACCGACCACCAGCAGGGCCTGAAGCGTCAAGATGATCAGGATCGGCAGGGCCAGACTGACCAGTTCCCACAGACGCAGCGTCATCAGGGCCATCGCCAGGAACAGCGACAGACAGACCGTGCCGAGCAGCTCCACCGTGGGCCCGTCCACCTGATAGAAGCCGCGCAGTCCCAGGACATTGCGCAACAGGATACCGGTGAGCAAACACCATACGAAGGTCGGCAGGTGAATGCCGGGCACGATGACATGCTCCGCCAGCAGGGTGCCCAGACCCAGACAGACCATCAGGAGCAGGACCGACTCCATCAGCGACTCCGGACTCAAGGGCCGACGTTCATCCGTGGTCAGTGAGCCGGGACCGACATCCTCGGCCGTCACCGCGAGCGGCTTCAGCCCGTGACGGTGAATCAGCCATTGGGCGACCGGGCCGCCCAGGACGCCGCCGAGCACCAGCCCAAAGGTGGCGCAGGCCATGGCCACCTCCACCGCCCCTTGCAGGTTGTTGACCTCACCGAAAAGCTGGCCGTAAGCCGCCCCGGTGCCGTGGCCGCCGGACAGGGTCGCGGAACCGCCCAGAATGCCCATCAATGGGTGCAGATCGAGGACACGGGCCAGCGCGATGCCCAGGCCATTTTGCAGCAGCAGGGCCAGCACCACGACGGCGAACAGGATCACCAGCTTGCGTCCACCCCGCGCCAGCATGCGCAAATCGGCACCCAATCCAATGGTCGAGAAGAACACCAGCAGCAGGGGCGCCTGGGCGCGGGTGTCGAATTGCAGTTCCAGGTCACCGCCCATCCGCGCCAGGGTGAGCAGGAGCGCCGCCGCCAACCCACCAACCACCGGCTCCGGAATGCTGTAGGTTTGCAGCACCCCGACACGGGTGATCAAGGCCCGACCCGCGAGCAGGACCAGGATGGCGGCGACGGCGGTCAGCGCGAGCGGGATCTCAACCTGCATGGGGATTCAAGTCCAGTCGGGATAAGCGGGCCGGCGCGGCACGGGAGCGCCAGGGCAGCCATCGAGCGTCGCCGACTAGGGTAAGCGAAAACGGGCGTTTGGTGCAGACCGGATAGCGCCACGTTAGACTCGCGGCCAGCGCTTGATCCTATTGATCACCGCGGCACAGCGGCCGCATGGGGGTGTTGATGCGTGTCCTCATCATCGGCGGTACCGGCAACCTCTCCTACGCCTGCTCGGTGGCGGCCTTGGAGTCAGGGTTCGAGGTCTTCAACCTGAACCGAGGGCTCAAACCGGAACAGTCCGCCGCGGGGGTGATCACCCTCACAGCGGATATTCGGGATCTGGATGCGGCACGTACCGTGTCTCCAGCCGCCGGCCTCGTCGGCTCTTGATATAGCCGAGGTGATAGCCGGACGTAGGGACGGGTTTTAAACCCACCCCTACACCAAGGGCCTGTCCGGATATCAGGGACGGACGACGATCATCAGGGATAGATCAATCTTCCGGCCCACCTTCCTCGACGGCCAGGGGGACATAGCCGGCGCGCAGGGCGCCCGCGTGATGGAGATAAGCGAGGAGCTGGTTGACCGACTCGGCCACCGACAGCCGGTCCGCAGCAACGTGAACCTCCGGGGTCTCCGGCGGCTCGTAGGGGCTGTCGATACCGGTGAACTGCTTGATCTCGCCGCGGTCCGCCTTGGCATAGAGCCCCTTGGGATCACGCTTGCGACAGACGTTGATGTCGGTATCGATGAAGACTTCGACGAACTGACCCGCCGGCAGGATATCGCGGACGATCTGGCGATCGGCCCGGAACGGCGAGATAAAAGCCGCCAGCACGATGAGCCCGCCGTCGACCATCAGCCGCGCAACCTCACCCACCCGTCGGATGTTCTCCTTACGGTCCTGATCGCTGAACCCCAGGTCCTTACAGAGTCCATGGCGGACATTGTCCCCATCGAGCAGATAGGTGTGGTAACCCTGAGCAGTCAGGACCTGCTCCAAGGCTCCGGCAATGGTGGACTTGCCCGACGCACTCAGACCCGTGAACCAGATCAGCAGTGGATGCTGAGACTTTTGATCCGCACGGGTCGCTTGGTCCACCGGGTGGCTGTGCCAGACGATGTTATCAGCCATGGATGAAGACTCCTTACGATTGCAAATGTAGGTCGATGACGAACGGACCGGGGGCAGCGAGCCAATGAGCCCCGTCGCGCCCCGTCAATCCGGTCTTTTACCTGGAATCGGGGGTCTCTGTCTATCCGCGATGGAACATCAGCCACCCGGAAGATGAATGTTCCCGTGGGAGCGGCGTCCCGCCGCGATGCGGTGCCGCGGTGACCTCGAACGCGGCGGTGACGCGCCC
>NZ_CAIZIZ010000130.1 GCF_903933125.1 uncultured Lamprocystis sp.
CGCCGCGATGGATGCCGCGGTCACCCCGAACGGTGGGGTTACGCGCCCGGCCCCATCGCGGCGGGACGCTGCTCCCACGGGGAACTTTCATCTTCCGGGGTGGCTTGATAGTCCTTTCATGGCCGTTCGCCGGTCGACATCGCATCTGGTCTCGACCTCCAGCGTGTGACGCCCGGGCGTCGGCCACCATGACCAAGGCCCCCGCTTCGGTCCCTGACGCAGGGCGTTCGTGTCGGCGCGCGCTTGCAACTTGAGGGCGCGCCGCGCCGATGACCTCACTCGCGCATATCTTCGGGCCGGGCGGACTGCTGGCACAGCGGTTGCCCGGTTTCACCCACCGGGCGCCCCAGCAGGCGATGGCCGAGACCATCGCCGCGGTCATGGAAGCGGGCGAGACACTGATCTGTGAGGCCGGCACCGGCACCGGCAAGACCTTCGCCTATCTGGTGCCGGTGCTCCAGTGCGGACGCAAGGTGCTGATCTCGACCGGCACCCGCAACCTCCAGGATCAGCTTTTTCATCGCGATCTGCCGCAGGTGCGTGACGTCCTGGGGCTGCCGGTGCGGGCGGCGCTGCTCAAGGGGCGCGCCAATTACCTCTGCCGTCACCGTCTCAAGCTCGCCGTCGATGACCCTACCCGGCGTGACCCGGATCTGCGCCGGCAATTGCGTCAGGTGCAGGACTGGTCCAAGGCCACCCACCGCGGCGACATCGCCGAACTGGCGCTCCCCGAGGACGCGCCGGTCTGGCCCGCGGTGACCTCCACCGGCGACAACTGCCTGGGTCAGACCTGCCCGGAATGGCAGGACTGTCACCTGGCGGCGGCCCGCCGCGAGGCCCAGGCCGCGGATTTGGTGGTGGTCAATCATCACCTGTTCTGCGCCGATCTCGCGCTCAAGGACGAGGGTTTCGGCGAAATCCTGCCGGGGGCGGATTGCTTCATCCTGGACGAGGCGCATCAACTCCCCGAGATCGCTGCCGGCTTCTTCGGCGTGCTGGTCAGTGGCCGACAACTGCTCGACCTGGTTCGTGATACCGATCTGGAATACCAGCGGGAGGCCGGCGATTGTCCGGAGTTGCTCGAGCTCACCGCGGGCCTGCGCCGGACCGCGCAAGACCTGCGCCTGGCGCTGGGTGACCACGACCGGCGCGGTCCCTGGCACGACCTGACTGCCGATGCGGAGGCGGTGCGCGCACTGGAGGCGCTGGCGCGGCGTCTGCACGCGCTGGCCGAGGGGTTGAAGTCGCTCGCCGGGCGAGGCAAGGGGCTGGATGCCTGCCTGGGACGGGCTACTGACCTGAGGACGCGGCTTGGGCTGCTGATGGCTGAATTGAGTGCCGATCAGGTGCGCTGGTTCGAGGTGCAGGGCCGCGGCTTTCGCTTACACCAGACTCCGCTGGACGTCGCCGCGGTCTTTCGCCAGCAGATCGGCCGCCATCAGGCCGCCTGGATTTTCACCTCGGCCACCCTGGCGGTCGGCGACAGCTTTGCGCATTTCTCCCGGCAACTCGGCATCGATCAGGCCCGTACCGCACGGTTGGAGAGCCCCTTCGACTATGCGAGTCAAGCCCTCTGGTTCGTGCCCCGCGGGCTGCCGGAGCCCGCCGATCCGGGCTACAACGCCGCGGTACTCGAGTTGGCGTGCGAGCTGGTCGGTTACACCCGGGGCCGGGCCTTCCTGCTGTTCACCAGCCATCGCGCCTTGCGTGAGGTGGCTGACGGACTCGCCGGCCGCATTCCCTATCCGCTCCTGATCCAGGGCAGCGCCCCGCGCGGCGAACTCCTGCGGCGGTTCCGTGAATTGGGCAATGCGGTGCTGCTCGGCACGGCGAGCTTCTGGGAAGGGGTGGACGTGCCCGGTCAGGCCCTGTCCTGCGTCATCATCGACCGTTTGCCGTTCGCCTCGCCCGGCGATCCGGTCCTGGCCGCGCGGATCGAGGCGCTGCGCCGCGGCGGCGGCAACCCCTTTGCGGAGCATCAGCTCCCGCAGGCGGTCATCGCACTCAAGCAGGGCGCGGGGCGTTTGATCCGGGGCAGCAGTGACCGGGGCGTTCTGGTCGTGTGCGATCCGCGCCTGCTGCGCAAGTCCTACGGACACACCTTTCTGGCCAGTCTGCCGCCGATGGCGCGCACGCGCGACATCGCCGAGGTCCGCGCCTTTTTTGCCGAGCCGGCGGCGCCTTGATATAGCGTTCGCACCTGATATCCAGACAGACTTTCGTGTAGGGGCGGGTTTGAAACCCGCCCCTACCTCCGGTAATCACGCCCGAAGGCTATATCCCCGTGGGAGCGGCGTCCCGCCGCGATGCGGTGCCGCGGTGACCGCGAACGCTGCGATAGTGCGCGAGGCCCCGTCGCGGCGGGACGCCGCTCTCACGGGTCGCTGCGCGACTTTCATTGTTTGATTTCTTTCTGACGCACCACTACAGCCAATACACCGTGCGGGTCATCAGCCGCGAGGTCAGCCGCATGGCGGCCCGGATCGGCGCCGGCAGTTCAGCCCCGCCCGCCGCCTTGGCCACCTGGGCGTGGTGAATCTCGTCCGTTTTCATCTGCTCCAGGATCGCGCGGGTCCGCTCATCGTACTCCGGGACCTGATCCAGGTGTTCATCCAGATGGTCTTCCACCTGGCGCTCGGTCTCGACCACGAATCCCAGGCTCCAGCGATCCCCGGCCAGCCCCGCCGCGGCACCGATGGCGAATGAACCGGCGTAGAAGAGCGGGTTCAGCAGGCTCTTGCGATCTCCCAGATCCGTGAGTCTGGACGCGCACCAGTCCAGGTGATCGTTCTCTTCCTGGGCCGAACGCTCCATCCGTTTGCGCGTCTCCGGCAGTCGCGCGGTCAGCGCCTGTCCCTGATACAGCGCCTGGGCGCAGACTTCACCGGTGTGGTTGATGCGCATCAGCCGTGCCACATGCCGACGCTCCTGCTCGCCGAGATCCGCGTCATCGAAGGGCGCCGCCGGATTCGGTCGTTCAGTGGTCCGCGGTTGGCCGAAGAGCGTCCGCAGGGCATTGTCGGCGCTCAGGATCAGGCGGTCGATCGGGGTGTAGTCGCGGGTCGTCATAAAGATCATCCGGCATTGATGCTGTGAACTGATCAACCAGTTTGGGTGGTCTGCGCGTCGGGTTCAATAGGCATCATCTGGCGCGCCAACAGCTCGACCGGATGGCAGACCTCGATCGCGCACCCGGCCTCCCGCATCCCCGCGATCAGATGCAGGGCGCAGCCGGGATTGGTCGTGACGATCAGGTCCGCTCCCGCCGCGACGCTCGCCGCGACGCTCGCCGCCACCTTGTCGGCCAGCAGTGACGCGGCCATCGCCGGCTGCTGGAGCAGGTAGGTACCGGCGGCACCGCAGCAGGTTTGGTTGTTCGGGAGCGGCTGGACCTCAAGCTCCGGAATGCGCTGCAGCAGCCGATAGACCGCGGCGTTGCCGCCCAGCAGGTTGCGATGAGAGCAGGGTTCGTGGACCAGAACCCGGCGCCGCAGCGGCAGGAACGCCAAGGTCTTCAGCGCCGGCAGTGGCGCGAGCCAGTCGCAGAGTTCCCGCGTGTCGCCGGTGCCCGCGGCCTCCCGCAACTCGGCGACGCAGGCGCTGGCCAGCCCCACCAGCGGCGGGTCCCCCGGCGTGCGGACACAGGCGTCGCGCCGCTGGTCCGCATCCACCGGCAGGCCGTTGTGACGGTGGATGGCGCCGCAGCAGGCGGGGGCGGTCGGGATGCGTACCGCGAGACCGAGCCGGCGCAGCAGGGCGCGGGTGGCGGCGATGGCGCGTCCCTGGGCCAGCCCGCCCATGCAGCCGACGAAGATCTCGAGGTCGGCCGCGCCGCCGTCGCCCGCGGTCACCGGCGCAGCCGCCGCCGGGATCGCCCGCGCCAAGCGGTGCAGCGGCCGCAGCGCACGCCAGTCGGCCAGCCCGGTCCGTTCGACCAGCCGCGCGAGTCCGTACTGCTGGTAGAACCGGGTCGCCCGCGCCAGGCGGTCGGTCAGGCGCGACCGCGTGAGCAGCCCGAGCCAGAGCCGCAACCACCCCCGGCGCAGCGGCGAGCCGGCGGCGACCCGCGCCGCCTTGGCGCCGTCGGCCAGCCGGCCATAGTCCACCAGTGACGGGCAGGCCGACTCGCAGGCGCGGCAGCCCAGGCAGCCATCCAGGTGACCGTTCAGGGTCGGGCTCAGCGCGAGCGCCCCGCCGGCCCAGCCCTGGATCAGCGAAATGCGCCCGCGGGGCGAATCCGCCTCGTTTCCCAGCTTGGCGAAGGTCGGGCAGACGGGCAGGCACTGACCGCACTTCACGCACTGATCGGCGAGGCCAAGAAGTTGGTCTGGAGTCACATCGAGTCCAATGGCAGGTCTGAAGCGTGCAGAGCAGAGGATGAGGATCGGCAGACATGGTACCCTTCCCGCGCGTCCGCTGCTGCATGAAGGACGCGCTCCGAACCGTCGTATCCCGTGGGGAGGTCCGCCATGTCCTACTACCGGCATCATGTCTTTGTCTGCACCAATCAGCGCGAGGACGGCCGCCAGTGCTGCGCCGAGTGCGGCTCACCGGCGCTGCGCGATCACCTGAAGCGCCGCACCAAGGAACTCGACATCACCGGACCGGGCGGCGTGCGGATTAACACCGCCGGCTGTCTCGACCGCTGCGCCGAGGGACCGGTGCTGGTCGTCTACCCGGAGGCCGTCTGGTACACCTATGTGGACCAGGAGGATCTGGAAGAAATCCTGACCGAGCATCTGGTCAACGGGCGCATCGTCGAGCGGCTGCGCTTGCCTGGCTGAATCCGCGCCCTGACAGCAATTCCAAATTTGGGCGGCATCGCGCGGCCCCTGGTGGATGCGGCGCGCGCGACCGACGTGCCGGGTTCCTGACATCGAACAGCGCGCCTTATCCACCCTACAGCCGAGCCGGTTTTGTAGGGTGGATAAGCGCAGCGCATCCACCATCAGCCTTGCGGCCGGCACGTTGTTGGTGGCGGCCACCCAAATTCGGAACTGCTGTCGCCCATAATCCGGGGTTGCGCACCCCCATTCAGTCCCGTATAGTTGGCGGTCTTTCACGCTTCGGCTCAAAGAATTCACGCCTGCGATGACTGCCGGGATTAACGCCGGGTTGTCGCGGGAGCGCGGTACGGGGAATATCGGATCATGATGACGACTGTGAGCACCAAACCGGCAGAGGTACGCCGTGCCTGGTACCTGGTGGACGCTGAGGGCAAGACGCTTGGCCGTCTGGCCAGTGAAGTGGCATTGCGGCTGCGCGGCAAGCACAAGCCCCAATACACGCCCCATGTGGATACCGGTGACTTCATCGTCATCGTCAATGCTGGTAAGGTTCGCGTCACGGGCAATAAGCTCGAGGACAAGATGTACTACCGCCATACCGGCTACGTGGGTCATCTGAAGTCGACCAACCTGGGCACGATGCTGGAGCAGGCGCCTGAGCGTGCCATCCAGATCGCCGTCAAGGGCATGCTGCCCCGCGGCCCGCTGGGCCGTGCCATGTTCCGGAAGTTGCGTGTCTATGCCGGGGCCGAACACGGTCACCAGGCCCAACAGCCGCAGATCCTTGAACTCGATTGCTAGCTATCACAAAGGTTTAGGAACAGGACCATGTCGGAGACTCAATACGCCACCGGACGCCGCAAGACTTCTGCAGCGCGGGTATTCTTGACCACGGGTTCGGGCCAGATCTCGGTCAACGGCCGCCCGCTCGACCAATTCTTCGGTCGCGAGACCGCCCGGATGGTCGTGCGTCAGCCCCTGGATGCCGCTGGTCTGCTCGAGCGCGTGGACGTCAACGCCACGGTCGTCGGCGGCGGCAACACCGGACAAGCCGGCGCCATCCGGCACGGCATTGCCCGCGCCCTGGTGCTCTATAATGAAGAACTGCGTTCGCCCATGCGCCGCGCCGGGTTCCTGACCCGCGACGCCCGTGAAGTCGAGCGTAAGAAAGTCGGTCTGCACAAGGCGCGCAAGCGTCCGCAGTACTCCAAGCGCTAACCCGCTTGGGTGGCACGTGGGCGGGGTTGTGCGGCCCCGTTCACGCGTTGCTGTCACTCGCCAGTTTTCAATTGGGGGATCGTCCAGCGGCAGGACTACGGACTCTGACTCCGTCAACCTAGGTTCGAATCCTAGTCCCCCAGCCAACAAAGACAAGGGCTTAGCCGCGAGGCTAGGCCCTTTTCGTTTGGGCTCCGGGCGAATACCGGGCCGAGGCACGTCCCGACGGAACCAGTTATGTCCGGTTCCGGGCGCATCGGCGGGGACAATCCGGTCCTGTGTCCGCGGCGGATCACCACGCCCCGACCGGCGGCGGGCGGCGCCGGCATGACTCCCGCTAGCTTTGTGTGCCCGCGAGTATCAAAAACATGATATCGGTCCGAGCCCATCGACCCGCACGGGACGGGCAGGGCGGCGACCGCCGGGAGACTCCGGGCGGCGGGTCGGAACGGCACCGTTCGGGGCCAAGGCCGCGGACGATGGTCAGGGGCACGGCGGCCGTGGACGAGTACAGGCCGGACCGTTCAGACGCTCCAGCGAGCCGACAGGACGGTTCTCTACACGATCGGCATTCTGGGCGGTGCCGTGCGCCACAGCAAATCGATTTCCTCGTCCGTCAGGCCGTAAGCCTGGATGACCAGGTCCGAGAGCCGACCCTCCAGGGCGCGGACCTGAGCAGCACGCACCCGCTCGGGCTCGGTGTAGTGCTGGTGGGTCTCGGTCAGTTCGGTGATGGTCTTCGGGCTCAGGCGCGGGGTGCCCTTGGGCCGGCGCTTGCGGACCTCGGCCACGAAGTCGTCTCCCGTCAGGTCCGCGAACGCCTCCAACCGTTGGCCGGGCTGAGCGACGGCCAGTTCCAGACGCAGCCAGTTGAGCAGCTCGCGGCTTTGGTCCTGAGACTGCTGGGCCAGGGCGAGCAAGGCCGCGACACCATCCTCGGTTTCGGTCCTGATCTCCGGTGTCGGGTCGGCGATGGGCAGGGTTGTTGTGAACGAGTTGAACAAACGCAGAGCCTCATCTTTTCCGTGCTGGGCATTCCGCCACATGTAAGCCCACAGCAGCGGTGAGTTCATCGCCGCAAGGGCAAACAGGTCTGTGGTCGGCCAGAAATAGCAGGTGTTGACGAAGTAGAGCGGGGTATCCGAATAGGCGAACTGGGGCCGCCACGCGATATCGGTGTGGACTATCTTGGGGACGTCGAATGCCGTGTAGTAATCGCAGGACCTCAGCTCCCACCAATGCCGGCCCTGATCCTGTCGAACCATAAGCCGCTCTCGCAACGGCATCAGATGCGCGAACAGGCTCGGATAGGTTCGGGCGAACACCATCTCGGGGTCGTCGGCCGATCCGCTCCAAGGCCAGGCATGGTTGCCACTGGACTTAAGCACAATCATCCAGAGCCCCTGCCAGTCCGGCACCCACCGCTTGATGTCCTGCCCGCGCAGGTAGGGCTTGATGATCCCGGCACAGCCCGGATCATCGCGAATCAGGGCCGCGCGGGTGGCGTCGTCGATCAGGAACGCCTCGTTCAGCCCGGTCTTGATCCCGTAGAGGGGCTTCGCTCCGACGAACTCCGCGAGCGGAACCCCGCGCTGCCGCATCTTCCCCATTAGCCCATCCAGTTCCGGCGGCTCCAGGCTCCAGGGCGCGGCGCCGTAGCGGCTCCAGGGTACCGGGTAACCATGCTCATGGACGTAGTTGTCCAGCGACAACTCGGTGGAGCGGTCGCGCGGGACCGGGCATACCTGGACCAGGGGCGGCTTGTCGGGGGTAGCCGGCGTTGCGGGACGCGGGTGGGCAACGATGATGCACGGAAAGGTGTCGGCGTCCTCGAAGATCGGGGCGTGCCCGAAGTCCACGACCTCCTCGATCTCGGCGCGCTCGGTGAAGAACCGGCGCAGCGGTTCGCCGTAGCCGGCTCGCAGCCACTTGTTGGTAACGATGTAACTCAGCTTGCCCGCGGGGGCGAGCAATTCCAGGCCGCGCTCGTAGAAGTAAACATAGAGGTCGGCGACCCCGTTGTAGCTGGCATAACGCTGGGCCAGGTAGGGCTTGAAGGGTCCCAGCCGCTCCTGCCGGACGTAAGGGGGATTGCCCACCACCACATCGAAGCCACCGCGGGCGAACACGCCGGGGAAGGCCACTCGCCAATCGAAGTCACGGGCGTCCACGGGCAGACTGGCGAAGGCATCGACCAGCGCCCGAGGGGCCTGCGGACCCGGCGGCTCCACCAGCGAATTCCCGCAGCGGATGGTGCCGTCCAGGTTGTTCAATGGCGTATCGCGCCGCGCCGTCTTCAGCCAGAGGCTCAGCTTGGTGATCTCGACCGACTCCTGGTTCAGGTCGACGCCGAACAGGTTCTCCTGAAGGATTTGGCGATCCAGGTCGAAGAGCCCGTGTTGCCCCGTCAACTCCGCAATGGCGCGGTTGCCCCGTTCGTACTCGCCCCTCAGGTAGTCGAAGGCCGCGACCAGAAAGGCACCCGACCCGCAGGCCGGGTCCAGAACCTTGATCTGGCGCAGCACCTCCAGATAGTCGTACCAGACCTTCAGGCGGGTCTCCTTGGCGAGCGGCCCAGGTTTGCCGGTGCGATGGCGGGCCTCGGTTTCGGCATAGCGCGCTTCCAGCCAGCCGCCGATGGTACGGGCCACGATGAAGCGGGTAATCCGATCCGGGGTGTAGAAGATGCCGTCGCGCTTGCGCCGCGAGCGGTCCTTGTCGGCAACCTCACCGCGAATTTCGGCGCGGATCGCCTCCAGATCGGTGATGGACTGCTCGAAGATGTGGCCCAGGATGTTGACGTTGAGGTCGGACGCGAAGTCATAGTCCGCAAGGCTGCGCACGCCGTCCAGGCTCGCGTCGGTCACGACCAGGGCGTCGAGGGCCGGGTCTTTGGCGAACAGGCCGCCGTTGTAACCATTAATCTGCATCGGCGGGTACCCCGTGTCCACCGCGGCGAACAGCCCGCAGAGCTGTTGCCAGCGCGACACCTGGACGAACCCTTCCGTCTTTGCCGTGAGGGCCGTGGTCAGCACATTCGCCGGCAGCAGGCGGGTGTCTTCGCAGAAGCAGATAAACAGGCAGCGGTCCAGGAGCTTTTGCGCCAGCTCCAAGAGGCGGACCTCGTGGACCTCCTTGGGCTCGGCGCTCAACGGCGGATTGTTGGCCCGGAGCTGATAGAACAGGTCCAGGCGCAGGTCCCGATAGAAGACATAGAACGCCTTGGTGATGCGCTCCTGCTCGACATGCGTGTGGTCCGCCAGACGCTCAACGGGACTGTGGACCGTGGGATCAGGTCCCAACAGCGTGTCACGGTGGAGCAAGAACACAAAGGCGGCGAGGCGATCCGGGTCCACCAAGTCCGCCAACGCGAAGCGCTGACAGTAGCCCTGACCGCGGTCGGTGCGGTACAGCCGGACCTCGATGAAGTTGCTCAGGATGACCCAGCGGCAGCCATCGACCTTGTTCGCGTAGCCGAAGGCTTGCTCGACCGGGGTGAGCTTGCCGTAGTTCACCCCTTGCTTGGCGTCCAGGTCGGCGCCGGGCGCCTTGAGTTCGATAACGCCTCGTGTGCTATCCGCGGTTGCACCGAACCAGCCGAGGCGGGCGTCGGGAGGGCGATAGCCCTTCACGGACGTGGAACTGGTCTCGGGCTCCATGTGGTGGGTGCCATCGGCGCCGACGATCTGGCGGTAGCCGAGCAGCCGGTCGAAGACCTCGCTCAGAAATTGCCCCTGGAGGGGCTTCTCCTTCTGGCCCACCAGGGCGCCACTGGCCGCGCTGGCGGCCCAGCTTGCGGCGATCCGACGTTGCTCATCATCAAGCGCCTTGGGGATCTCGCGGAGGGCATCGTCAAGCAGGCGCGCGTTAAACAGCGGCTTCAGGTGGTCGGTGGCGGACATACAGGCGTCGGTCCTTGGTCTTACGATGGCAGTGCCGCGATGATCCTCCTTTGGGGGCGGATTCGGTAGCCCATCGACGGGTCTAGAGCCCGCAACATGCTATTTCGCTCGCGGGTGTGGACCGGGACACGGATAGCCCATCGGCTTGCTGCTATAACCCTACCCAGGCTGTCGTCGGACGGTCGGACGCGTGGGTCAAGGCGCACCAAGCCGCTCGGATGACTCGCCGACATTCACCACCGGGGCGGCTGCGACGGCGCATCTGCCAGGCACGCACAACACGGGAAGGAGTCGAACCATGAGCAAGCCCACCGCCCTATCCATTGCCTGGGCCGGACTGCTGCTAGCCGCCCTGGTCTGGGCGCCCGGTCAGACAGCCGCCGCCGACCACCATGACGCGGAATCCTCCGGCCGGGGCCGTGACTGTCGTGCCGCAGGTGCCGCGGTGATCGACGATCGCGACCCCGGGGTCTTGTTTCACGGTCCCGCCAGACGGCCGCTGCGACCCGAAGAGGCCGATCGCATTATCGCGGAGGTCAGTGGGATCATCGCGCGCTCGCCCTCCGCCCCGCCGTCCAGGCTGCTTGGGACCAGGCTGCCGAAGTCGGTGGATCTGCGCGACGAACTCCCCCCGGTCGCCATACAGGGGGATACGTGGTCGCAATTGTGTGCCACCTTTGCCACGGGCTACTATCAGGCGACCCAGTTGCTGAAGCATTTCAGACATCCCGCCTGGGACTTGAGCAACCCGGAGCACCAGGTCAGCGTCGCGTTTCTCGCCACTCAGAGTGGATCAGGCGAAGCTGAAAGCGTCTATCGGGTGCTGCGGGAAAAAGGCGCTGTCGACACCGCCGAGATGCCATTCGACTCGCTAGAGACCTATACCAACCGCCCGACTCCTGACCAGTTGGAAGCGGCCAAGCCCTATCGGATCGGTCTCTCCGCCGCGCTGTGGGATCACGGGACGAAGACCGTCAACGACCCGTATGATAATCCAATCGAGAACGCCAAGGCTTGGCTGGCGGACGGATTCGTGCTGAGTTGCGGCATCGACCCCGGCGAACGGTTCGGTTTCCCGGGCGACTGTACCCCACCAACCGTCTTTTTCGACCCCCCCACGCAATCAGGTTTCAGCCCCGGACACGCGGTGGCCCTGGTTGGCTACCACGACCACATCCATCCCGCCGGGCAAGGGGTGGAGCATCAGGGCGGCTTCCTGATGGTGAACTCGCATGGACCGCGATGGAACGGCAGCATGCACGGCTATGTGTGGCTGAGCTACGCCTATGTGCGCCGCTACGTCGGCGCCTGCTCGATCATGGTGCCGGGTGGGGCCGCGAACCCGGAGGTCACCGGATATACCCAGGGCAACCAAGAAGGCCAGCCGACGGTGATCATCACGGGGACGAACTTCGGTAGCCTGCGGCGCTTGGCCGGGGTGGAATTCAATGGCGTGGCCGCCGGAACGGTCTGGCGCTTCACCAACGACACCATCGAGGTGACACCGCAGCCGGGCGTCAAGGCTGGTCCGCTGGTCGTCTACAACTGGGAAGGTACCCGCAGCAAGCCCATACGCTACACACCCCCCACCGCCACCGCCAAGTGACGGCCGCGGCGGCGCGTCCAGACCGGGCGTCCGGTCAGGCACGTCTGCCGGGCACACCACGCCAAGGAGTCCATCTATGAAAGCCCCCGCCGTCCTGTCCACCGCCCTGTTCCTGGCCGCCCTGGCCTTGCCACCCGGTCAGCCCGCCGCGGCCGGCACCCAGGTCGGGTACCCGAACGGACGCGACCCGAGTGCCGGCGCCGCCGCGGTGATCGACGATCTAGGTCCCGATCTCTGGTCCCGGGGACCCACCAGCCGGCCGCTGTCGCCGCAGGAGGCCCAAAGGATACTGGACGAAGTCACGCGGATCATCGACCGCTCGCCCTACGCCCCCCCCTCCAGGCGGCTCGGGACCCGGCTGCCGAAGGCGGTGGACCTGCGCGGTGAGTTGCCTCCCGTCGCCGACCGGGGTGACTTGGGCGTGTCAACCTCCGTCATCTTTGCCACCGCCTACTACCAGCTGTCGCAGTCGCTGAAACATTTCAGACACCCCGCGTGGAACCTGAACAACCCGGAGCATCAGGGCAGCGTCGCCTTTGTCCGCGCGATGCAAATGGCCGGCGGCCCCGACGATGTCTATCAGATCCTCCAGAACGATGGCACGGTCGACCGGGCCGAGATGCCCTACAACCCGCTCGGACCGGTCGTCGAACCGACTGCCAACCAGCTTGAAATGGCGCTGCCCTATCGCATCAGCCGCCACGCGGCCCTGTGGGATAACGGCGATGCCATCCCTACCAGGCCGTATGACAACCCGACCGAGAACGCCAAGGCTTGGTTGGCGGACGGATTCGTATTGAGTTGTCGGCTCGACCCCCGCAGCCACCCCGGTTTCCCGGGCGACACCAACCCTCCGGCCCGCTACTTCGACCCCGCCACGCAACCGGGCATCGATCCAAGCGTCGGGGTCGCACTCGTCGGCTACAACGACCAGATCAACCCCACCGGACGCGGGGCGGAACATCGGGGCGGTTTCCTGATGGTGAACTCACGCGGGCCGCGATGGAATGGCGCCATGCACGGGTATCTCTGGCTGAGCTACGCCTATGTGCGCCGGTACGTCCGCGACTGTTCGATCATGGTCCCCGGCGGAGCCGATACCCCCGTCGTTACGGGATACACCTATAGCGAAATCGAAAAGGGCGGGAGCCGCTATTCAACGATCCTCATCACCGGGAGGAACTTCGGCTACTATCGGCGGGCTGCCGAAGTGGCAGTCAACGGTGTGGCAACCACCCTGGTGTTTAGGTTCACCAACGAAGCCATTGAGGTGATAGTTCAGTCGTGCATCAAGGCCGGCCCGCTGGTCGTCTACAACTGGGAAGGGACACCCAGCAACGCAGTGTGGTACGTACCGCTACCGCTCCCCCCCACAAGCATCAGCGAATGACGGTCACGGCGGCGCACCCAGACCGGGGGCCAGCCGCCGCGATCCCTGACTAGTCGGACCAGCATACTGACGCCTGCGGGGTGACCGACTCGGCCCCGCCAGGCGATCATGCATCCGCGCGGATCGGACCGGCACCTGAGGCGGCCAACCCCTCCCGTCCGCAACAGGGGATTGCCTCCACCCGACGAGCCCCCGATCATGTCCGAGTCCATCGCCCTTCCGAACACCGCGCCTGCTCCGATCAGACTCGACTGGTGCAACCGCGCGGCGGCCCTGCCCGGCAAGACCCTGCACCTCGCCATGGCCCTGTTTTGGCTGGGGGCCGAGTGCCGGGAGGCCAGCGTGATCCTGACCCGGCGGACCCTGAGGGCCTGGGGCATCAGCCGGGACGCCCGCTACGATGCCCTCCGCCGGCTGAGGGGCGCCGCGCTGATCCGGTCCTGGCAGGCCCCGGGCCGGGCGCCCCTGGTCGTGACGATGATCGCCGTTTTGGCGGTGGCGCCGTCGCGCTGGCCTCGGCCCGGCGGGAGACCGGGAGGCTGGCGCCGCTGATCCATATACTCGATGGTTTCCGCGCGGGCATGCGCCTGCGCCACTTCCCGCGTCAAGCCACCCACGTACTCCATGATCGCGGCGCGCTCCTCGAACCAGTCGCGGGCATCCTCGTCGATCGGATGGCCCAGCAGTCGGACCAGGACCTGGCGGCAGAGACGCAGTTGAAGCAGCGTGGGGACTCCTCTCGGGTGGGTGGTGAGGTGCAGGCGCAAGAGATACGAGCTATAGACGATGCCGTCGAATCCGAGGCGGACGACGGCTCGCTCCAATGCCTCGAAGCATTGATCTATGCCAGCGGCGGCACAGAGCTCACTGACGTAATCGACTATCGGTTGCATACGTTTGATTCGTTACGTCGCGACTGGCAAATAGGGGGAGATGCCGCTCAATTGTCGAGCACAAACTCGAAAGTGTCCACGGCAAGGTTGGGCAGCCCTTGAGCCGGCGTCAACAACCGGTCTGTTCGGCGTAGGGCAGGTATTGCTCTTCGGCGAACGCCTTGAAGGTCGGGATGGCGGCGACCTTCTGCTTCTCCGCCTGCGGGTCGATGCACCGGCCTTGATCGTAGTCCCGGCCGGCGGCGTGCGTAGTCAGGGCTTCCAGCCCTGACGGTGTCAGGCCAGGATGGCCTGACTACGCACCCGGCGAGCCCAAGTGGCCGGAAGCTTGACCGAGGCCGATGCACCGGTCGATCTGGCCCTTTAGCTCGTAGGCCCGCTGCCGGGCCGCGATCAAGGACGTCGTGGGGAACTCGCCAAGTTTAATGGCACGCCGATGCTGGCGGAAGGTGTATCTCAGGTACCAGAATTTCCGCCCCGCACGGCTGACGAGCATCTTGAGTCCGGGGCACTCGGTGTCGGAGTATGCTCCGGAACTGGCGGCGCGGGTGCTGTGCGTCGGCTGGGCCGAGCCACATCCCGACGGAGCCAGCCTAAGGACCGCTTGAGCCAGTGCGGGGGCCGCTGGCGCGGCGGCGGGGCCGGATAGGGCCGGCTGGAGAAGGCTGGAGCCAGGGGAAATCGGCCAGGTTCGAAGGCTCCGACTCCGTCAACCTAGGTTCGAATCCTAGTCCACCTGCCAACAAAGACGATGGCTTAGCCGCGAGGCTAGCAGCCTGTCGGACTTAGCCTCTAGGATAAGGGCATGAGTCAACAAAAAGGCTTTTTGTTGCTCCGCAATCTAACTTAAGGTGATTTCCGCGAAAAATCCAACCCGTAGGAGCCCGCTTGCGGGCGACGGGTGGGGGCACAATGACGCGATTCCGGCAGGTCACGTCGCCCGCAAGCGGGCTCCTACGGGGC
>NZ_CAIZIZ010000131.1 GCF_903933125.1 uncultured Lamprocystis sp.
CCGTGATGATCTCAAAAACAGACTAAATTCTGCCTTGAAATCGCTAAAAAGCGACATCAAGCGAATCCAGTCGTTCTTTCTTTTGCCGCATACAATTTATGCCAGCAGTTTGTCCGCATAATTAATAAAGTCTCGATATCTGCATAGCGTTGTGCCCATGGTGCATGGCTTGGAGCGCAAGCAGATCGGTCCGATGGAGACTCTGGAGTTTCGGCAGGAGATGGCCGCGGCCAAGCATCCCTCGCGTTTTTTGGCGCAGAATATGTCCGACGGTACCCTGCGTGCGCTCGGGGTATTGACCGCGTTGTTTCAGGGGAACTGCGACTATGCGCCATCCCTGGTCGGTATCGAAGAACCCGAGACGGCTATGCATCCGGCTGCGAGCGCCGCGTTGCGCGAAGCGCTGACCCGTGCCTCTACGCATACCCAAGTTATTGTGACGAGCCATAGCCCGGATCTGCTCGACGACCCCGATTTGAGCACGGATTCGTTGCTGGCCGTGATCTCTGAGGGAGGCGAGACGCGTATCGCACCCTTGGATGAGGCGTCACGATCGATGATGCGCGAGCATCTGTTCTCGGCCGGAGAACTGCTGCGGCTGAATCAATTGGCGCCCGATGCGACTGTCCTGGCGCTACAGTCACAGAGCCAGGCTGATCTATTCGGCGAGTACCAACCATGAGCACTGTCTCGGCCATCGTCGAGGGTGACGGGGAGGTCGCCGCGTTACCTGTCCTGCTGCGGCGCTTGAGCGCATCGATCGTTTCGTAAGCTGTGCAGCGAATGGCTGAAGCAAACGAGGGCAAGGCTGCCGACCGAATGATTCAGTCGGCGGCGAATGGCGCCAAGTCGGCTGTTCAGTATCTCAGTAGGCTACAATACGGCCCTGATCACGATTCCAGCCAATGCTCGGGCGTCGTGCACTGGAGGTCGAGGCTTTAGCCGGATCAGGGCCGCGCAGACGCGATGTCGACCGGCTAAAGCCTCGACCTCCGGTTTTCTTGCGGCCGGCACCATGATCAAGACCACCGCCGACACCATCCATCCCATCACCAGCCGCCTCCGGAGATGACTATGAAATCCAAAGCCGCCGTTGCCTGGGCACCCGCGCAGCCCCTGTCCATCGAAGAGATCGACGTCGAAGGCCCGAAAGAAGGCGAGGTCCTGCTGAAGGTGGTGGCCTCGGGGGTCTGCCATACCGATGCCTTCACCCTGTCCGGGTCCGACCCGGAGGGCGCCTTCCCCTGCGTGCTGGGCCACGAGGGCGGCTGCGAGGTCGTCGAGTGCGGACCGGGCGTGACGGGGCTCAAGCCGGGCGACCATGTCATCCCGCTCTATATCCCGGAATGCGGCGAGTGCGCTTATTGCCGCTCCACCAAGACCAACCTGTGCCAGTCGATCGCCTCCACGGTCTGGACGGGCTACATGCCGGACGGCACCCGCCGTTTTTCCCAACACGGCAAGCCGATCTATCATTACATGGGCTGCTCGACCTTCTCCGAGTACACGGTGGTGCCGGAAATCGCCTTGGCCAGGATCAACCCGGCGGCGCCGCTGGACAAGGTCTGCCTGCTCGGCTGCGGCATCACCACCGGTATCGGTGCGGTGTTAAACACCGCCAAGGTCGAGCCCGGCTCGACGGTCGCCGTGTTCGGGCTCGGCGGCATCGGCCTGTCGGTGGTGCAGGGCGCGGTGATGGCCAAGGCGGCGCGAATCATCGCCATCGACATGAATCCCGGCAAGTTCGAGATGGCACGCCAACTCGGTGCGACCGACACCCTCAACCCCGCGGATCTCACCGGCAGCGTCACCGAGGCCATTGTCGACATGACCAACGGCGGCGTGGACTATTCGTTCGAGTGCATCGGCAACGTGGACGTGATGCGCGAGGCCCTGGAGTGTTGCCACATGGGCTGGGGGGTGTCGACCATCATCGGCGTGGCCGGCGCCGGGCAGGAAATCCGCACGCGGCCGTTCCAGTTGGTGACCGGCCGCACCTGGAAGGGCACGGCCTTTGGCGGCGTGAAGGGCCGCAGCCAACTGCCGGGCTATGTCGAGCGCTACCTGACCGGCGAGATCGAGGTCGACCGCATGGTGACTCACACCATGCCGCTTGAAGACATCAACCGCGCCTTCGAGCTGATGCACAGCGGCGAGAGCATCCGCTCCGTCATCCTTTTTTGAGAACGCGCGCCATGGAACAGATCGAACATATCCGCGAATTCGGCGGCTGGCTGAACCGCTACACCCACGACTCCGCGAGCTGTCATTGCCGAATGACCTTTTCGGTCTATCTGCCGCCGCAGGCGCAAACCGGCCCGGTACCCGCCGTGTATTTCCTCTCCGGACTAACCTGCACCGACGACAACGTGCGGGTCAAGGCCGGAGCACAGCGCTATGCGGCCGAGCTGGGCCTCGCGCTGGTCATGCCTGACACGAGCCCCAGGGGGACCGATGTAGCCGATGACCCGGACCGTTACGATCTCGGTCAGGGCGCCGGTTTTTATGTCAATGCAAGCCAGGCGCCCTGGGCCCCGCACTATCGGATGTTCGACTATGTGAACCGGGAACTGCCGGCCCTGTTGGAGCGCGCATTGCCGCTGGTGCCTGGCCGGCGGTCCATCATGGGTCATTCCATGGGCGGCCATGGCGCCTTGGTCAGCGCCTTGAAGCACCCCGGCCTCTACCGCTCGGTATCAGCCTTTGCCCCGGTCTGCCATCCAATGGACTGCGACTGGGGCCGGGGCTGCTTCAGCGCCTATCTGGGCGATGATCAGGCACTCTGGCAAGCCTGGGATGCGACTGAATTGATCCGTGCGGGCGCCGCACCGATCCCGCTGCTGATCGACCAAGGCACCGCGGATGAGTTTCTCGCCGCCGGGCAGCTCAAGCCTGAGGCGCTGGCACGTGCCTGCGAGGAACTGGGCTTTCCCCTCACCCTGCGAATGCAGCCCGACTACGACCACAGCTATCATTTCATCGCCACCTTCATCGGCGAGCATCTGGCTTACCATGCGCGGGCATTGGCGTGACTCAAGAGACAGTCGAGCGCTTCGGGTCAATGGACGACGCAAGACGCAACGCCTGGGATCGCTGCTCGGTCGAAACGCGTCCAATCCGGCGCTGTTGGGGCCGGCGGCGCAGCCAGGAATAGAGTCCGGTGACAGTCAATCCGATCAAAGCCACGGCGGCGATCAGCTTGCCGACATGCAGCGTCATCAGCAGTCCGGTCACCGGCAGCCGCGCGACCAGCGGGAACGCGAACCAGCCGATGCCCCGGTGCCAACCTCCCAGGGTGTTGCGCAGCTTTGGCGCGCCAAACACCAGTCCGGCGATCAGGAGAGCGACCATGGCGTAGGTGGCGATTTCGACCAGCAGGCCGGCGCCGATCAGCAGATCCTTGTGGAGCCGCAGTGCGACGCCGAACAGGTCAACGGCCTGACTTGCGGCAGCAGTCCGCGTCGCGATCTCGAAGGTGCCGGCCACGACCGGGTCGCTGGATTTGAACGGAATCGACGTGCTGCGCCGCATCCGTGCCCAGGACAGCCGCCTCCCGGTGCTGATGCTCACGGCCAGGGGCGACGACGTGGATCGTATCATCGGCCTCGAACTGGGCGCGGACGACTATGTGCCCAAACCCTGTAACCCGCGTGAGCTGGTCGCGCGCATCCGGGCCATTTTGCGGCGCACCCAGGTGCCGGAGCCAGCCGGTCCGTCGTCCGGACCCTTGACCGCCGGGGCACTGACGCTATGGCCGCAACGGCGGGCCTTGGAGTGGCGCGGCGAGCCGCTGGAACTCACCAGCACCGAGTTCAATCTGCTGGAGGTGCTGGTGCGCCAGGCCGGCCGGGTGGTGAGCAAACAGGAGATCTCGCAGCAGGCGCTGGGCCGCCCGCTGGCCCGTTACGACCGCGGCATCGACGTTCACCTGAGCAGTATCCGGCACAAGCTCGGCCTGGACGGGGAAGGTCGTTCGCCGATTCAGACGGTGCGCGGCGTCGGTTACCAGTCTGTTTTTCCTGCCGACCGATGGCCCTGAGCCGCTCCATCATCTGCCGCCCAGCCTGCCGATTGGGATCGGCATCCTGGCGAGCCTCGCCTTCAGCGCTTGGCTCGCCTGGTATCTGTCGACACCGATCCGCCACCTGCGTGCGGCCTTCGGCGCAACGGCGGCGGGCCAGCTCGACACGCGCATCGGTGCGCGCATGGGGCGACGGCGTGACGAAATCGCCGATCTCGGGCGTCATTTCGACCAGATGGCTGGGCAGTTACAGACCTTGGTCAGTTCCCAGCAGCGGTTGCTGCACGATGTCTCCCACGAACTTCGCTCGCCCTTGGCGCGGTTGGAGGCCGCCATCGGCCTGGCGCGGCAGCGGCCCGAAAAGCTCAATGACACGCTGGATCGCATCGAGCGCGAAGCGGTGCGGCTCGATCAACTGGTCGGCGAACTCTTGACCCTGTCCCGGATGCAAGCAGGGATGGCGAGGCCTGCGGACGAGGAGATCGACCTGGTCGAACTGATCCGCGAAATCGCGCTGGATGCCCGGTTCGAGGTGCAAGCGACCGGGCGCCACGTTGAATTCGTCGGGGCGGGCGAGGCGCTGGTCATCGCGAACGCCGAGCTATTGCACCGCGCCCTGGAAAACGTCGTCCGCAATGCAGTTAAGTTTACCAATGAAGGGACCGCGGTCGAGGTGGAAATCACCCGGCATGACAATTCCAACCAGTTGCTGGTGACTGTTTCAGATCGGGGACCCGGTGTTCCCGAGGCGGAGCTGCAAGCGATTTTCGAGCCATTCTTCCGCAGCGAAACCAAGGTCAAGAAAGCCGGCTTTGGTCTGGGGCTGGCCATCGCCCGGCGGGCCATCGAAACACATGGCGGGAGTATTCGCGCCGGCAACCGCCCTGATGGTGGATTGAAGATCGAGATCGTGCTGCCGGCTGACTACTGACCACGCCCGCCCAGGTCTTCCGCCTGGAGGCCGAGGCTTTACGGTCGACATCGCGTCTGCACAGCCCTGGTCCGGCTAACGACCATGGAAGGAACATCAAGCCACCCCGGAAGATGAAAGTCCTCCGTGGGAGCGGCGTCCCGCCGCGATGCGTTGCTGCGGTGACCGCGAACGCCGCGGCTGCGCACCCGGCCCCATCGCGGCGGGACGCCGCTCCCACGGGGTCGCTGTGCGACTTTCACGGAAAAGCCTCGACCTCCGGTGCGCGACGCACGGGCACTGGCCGGAACCATGACCAAGGCCACCAAGCGCATCCACACCGAGCGCGTGAGCATTCGGAAAACATCACTCCCCCGACGCGGGGCCTTCAGACCACGGCGGACACTCCCGATCAGGTGATTCCTGCTGCCGAACGGCGGGGTTGTAACGCAGGCAGTTGGGTGTGCAGGCGCATTCGAAGGCGATTTTCATCGGGGCGATCTTGCCCTCGTTCTTGAGCTGGAACAACCGCGGCACCACCCGGTCACGCAGCGCCTCGGGGTCAATGGTATTGACGTAGATCCGGGTGCCGCCTTCGAATCCCGCCGGTGTCGAGACACGCCATTTGATCAGGATGCGCCAGGGCATCGGCACATCCACATCGGGCGGCTTGTAGTACCATTCCTCATTACAGGGGATGTCCGGCCCGGCGGCGGCATGGCAGCCGTGCACCAGATCGGACATGCCGCGCAGTTCTTCAGCCGAGTGGCTCCACGGCTGGCTGCGCTCGCTTTTGGAGAAGATCTCCAGCGTCGGAAAGCGATGACCAAAGCCGGCGAAGGCCACGGCATGATCGTTCTCGGCCACCACCAGATTGCGGTAGGCGGCGAAATTGACCGCCGCTTCATTATAGATATTCGGATTGTCCCGTACCCGCCGCAAGGCCAAGTCGTTCTGCACGCCGCGCTCGTCGATCGCCACCAACTGTTTGTGCAGATGATCGAATGAGGCGCCCGCCTGCTTCAGCCAGTTCTGAAACACCGCGACAAAGCGGATATAGCGGTTGTTGGCATACATATCACGCAGCGCATCGACAGTGAAGCGCATATACTGGTCATGCTCTTGCGGGGTCAGGCTTCCCGAGGACACCAGTTGATGGTCATGGGTGGCACCATCGACATAATGACGCCGGGCGACGATCACTTCATGACCACCGCCGAAGAAGGCATTGGCCAGTTGCAGACGCTCGTCGAGAGACAGCCGGTTGCGCTCGGCCTCATCAAGCCCTGATGCCCGTAGACGCTGATCCACCACTTGCAGGACATGCTGACGTCCCAACTCCGAGGCCAGATAACGGCACTTGTGCGCTTCGATGTGGTCCGGCATCCGGTAGTCAAAGTTCTTTTGCCAATAGTCAAAGGACACGATTTCGAACAGGTTGGGAATACGGCGAAATTCGGCTACCGTGTCGAACAGATGCTCGGCGCACACCTGGCGCAGAATCTTGCTGCCATCGCTGGTCTTGATCAAGCGCGCTTTCTCGGGCGGCGTTTCCAGATACCGGCTGGCGCAAAATGCGCAGTGCGCATCGTGCGCGGCAGGATTCAGCGGCGACGGATTGGGCGAACTCACCCCCAGCGGTCGATTGCCCCGGCCGGGAACCGTCCAGACCTCCGTGTGCGTGAAGGGATTGACCTGCTTGATGGTCCCATCCGCCATGCGCATAAGATAATCGGCTTCGGGAATGACCTGGGACGACATGGCTGCCGTACCTCGCTGTTGCGTCGAAATGGGTCGAATCAGCAAGCGGAACTCGCTGAGGATTCAAATTGTTCTGTCCGGCCGGATCACAAGCACGGCGGCTTTGATCATTGCGGTCCGCACGCGCCCGCCGCAGGAACCGCATGAGGATGTCGCGATCGATCGGGCGAAACTTGCTCGTGGTCGGGCGCCTTCAGATGTCGTATAGCCTTCGTACCTGATATCCGGAAAGACCCTTGTGTGTAGGGGCGGGTTTGAAACCCGCCCCTACGTCCGGTTATCGCGTCCGACGGCTATACCGGCAGTCTACCGCGATGTCGGCCAGCGCGCAGCGGGAACACCCGACAGGCTGCTGAAGCGGCTGGCGATGATGTCCGGTTTTGTCCGGACATGTCCGCAACAACAAGCCGGCCAGCTTTTAGATTGTCTCCTCGTGCTCGGAAACTATTGATTACACAATATTTCGCGTGCCTGGCCCTGCATCTTCATACTTTGTTAGACGTCCGCTTCATGTCCGCTTCCCGTCCTCCCATGTCCGATTGGTCCGCTGGTAAACCGTACCTGCGCCCCTGCCAATGCGCAGCAGTAACCCCACCTCCTCCAGTTCGGACAGGTCACGACGTGCCTGTCGATCCGAAACCTCTGACGCAAATCGGTGGTGATAGTCTCCGGGCCGAATGAGGTCACCGCAACTGATCTGCAGCAACAGGGCTTGCTGGCGAGGATTCGCTGTCCATAACGCCGCCGGGCGGCCACGACGACCAAAGATCGTCAGTGTCACCCCGGTCGGTCGATCCGCCGGGGGCTTTCATTCGTGAGCCGCTCGAAGCGGCTACGGGGTCGCTAACGCGGCCCCGCGGTTCTTGGACCACCTAAAGGTGGCGAATCAGCCCCAGAGGTTGATCTGTTCGAGACGCGTATCCTCCTGCTCTTGGTTCTTGATGTACTCACGGATCGTGTTCTCACCCCGAGCAACTGTCGAGACGAAATACCCCCGAGCCCAGAAACTCTGCCCAACAAAGTTGCGCCGACGCTCACCGTACACGCTGGCAACGTGGATCGCGCTCTTACCTTTGGTGAAGCCGACTACCTGCGACACGGCATACTGGGCAGGATCGCGATCAACATGTGCACATGGTCGGACATCAAATGCCCCTCCAAGATGCGACGCTCCTTCTGCTCGGCTAGCTTCCGGATCACCTCGCCAAGGTGTCGCCGCAGTTGCCCGTACAACGTCTTACGGCGGCACTTTGGGATAATGACCACATGGTATTTGCACTCCCATTTGGAGTGGCTTAGGCTCTCAGGTTCGTCCATCGGGATTCTCCAGTGTTGCGTGCTTGGCCGCTCACAACGCGGAGTTTCCTGGATGGACTCCCGGAAATGTCAAACTTTTGCTGTCTCCCCGGCAAAGCCGGGGGTTTTCCCGGCTTAATAAAGTCCGTGTACCGCATTAGCGATATTTCGAGCAAAAAATAGTATCTGACAAATTCAACAAGGAATACGACTCCGATGAGTGCCTCCGTTCCAGATAACGTCTCAATAGACTCTCTCGAAAAGCTCAGACACAGGCTGCTTGACCTAACTGGGCGAAACCGTCTACTGAATTTCACCTATGGCCGCCAGGGAAGTATCCGCATAATCGACGAGCTTCCCAACGAGCTGCACCGGATGCTGCTGTTGGAAGAAGAGCTGAGGTTCCGGGCGATCCCGACGCCGTCACGACAAGATCTGATCGATGAAGGATACATTACGGCTGATCTGGAGACTACACTTGACAAGCGCATCAAAAAAGACTCAACGGTCGCGGAACTCATCGATGAGATTCCGAACGAACTTCACCAGACGCTGCTGTCGGAAGATGAACAGAGGCCCCAAGCGATCCCGACGCCGTCTCGACAAGATCTCACCGATCAAGGATACATCACGGTTGATCCGAAGAAAACGTCCGGTAATCGCATCAAGAAGGATCCGACGGCAGCGGAATGGGCGCGGCTACGCGGTTACAATACTGATTACGAGTTACCTATTCCGAATATCGACGCCAGCGAAGAAAATCAACCCAGGCATGTGGATAAGGTCATCCAGACCCTGATGTTTCCGGAGGAGTTGGAGACGCGACTGCGAGATCTACGTAATAAAGCTGAGACAGCCATTGAGGAGACGGGCGCAAATATTTGCTATGCCGCCATCGGGTTTCTGGAGTGGTTCGAGAGCCAGAACAGCGATAAGGCACGATTAGCTCCGCTTCTGCTGGTTCCAGTACGGATCGCAAAAGGCCGGCTTGATACGGCCAGCGGCACCTACTGCTACACGATCACCTTCACGGGTGAGGATATCCTGCCAAACCTCTCGCTGCGCGAGAAACTGCGCACTGACTTCGGACTTGCAATACCCGATCTCGACGACTCGTCAGTACCCGAAGAATATTTTCTTGATGTCGAACGACTAATCGCAGGACCGAATCAGCAAGATCGACGATGGAAAATCCGCCGTCACGCCACCATCGCCCTTTTTAATTTCAGTAAACAATTAATGTACCAAGACCTAGATCCCGCACATTGGCCAAAGGAGCGCTCAATTTTAAATCACGCGATTGTCAACCGTTTCTTTGTCACCAATAATGAAACGGTAAGTGGCGGTGGCAACAGTTTTAGCAATGAGTATGCTATCGACGACCTAGCGAAGGTGCACGAGCATTATCCAGTCATCGACGATGCCGATAGCTCCCAACATAGCGCTCTGATCGATGCCATTCAAGGCAAGAATCTTGTCATTGAGGGGCCGCCAGGAACAGGGAAATCCCAGACAATCACTAACATCTTCGCTGCTGCTTTAGCACAGGGAAAGAAGGTGTTGTTCGTAGCCGAGAAACTGGCGGCGTTGGAAGTAGTCAAGCGGCGCTTGGATCATGCAGGACTGGGGGATTTCTGCTTGGAGTTGCACAGCCACAAGACACAAAAACGCAAGGTGCTTGATGATATCGCAACACGGCTACGGAATCAGGATACGTATCGCAATCCAGAGCAGATCGGGGCCGATATCGTGCGATATGAGGAACTGAAAAACGAACTGCGCAGTCACGCGAATCTAATCAATAGTCACTGGAAAAATACTGGGAAAACTATCCATGAAATTCTAATGGCGGCGAGCCGATACCGAGAGTCGCTTGGTATCGATGCCATTAATCTTCATCCTGAAGGATACGACGGGCACACATTCAACTGCGACATTCAGCGCCTGAGCCGAGACACTATCTGCAAATTTGCCGATGTCTATAAACTGATCGCGATTCAACTAGGTGAGAATGACAACCTCAGAAGTCATCCTTGGCATGGCGTCGGCAATAGAAATCTACAGATCTTTGACAATGAACGTGTGCGAGCAGTCCTTTCGAGGTGGCAGGATTCACTTGAAACACTTAACAAGACGATGGTGGCCGCATATTTCCAACTTAGGGCAAAGGACACTGATATTCAGGTCGGAGAACAAAATGGTGGTGCTCTGCATGAAGAAAAGTTCGATGAAATTGAGGGATTCAAAAATGCACTGAAAATTATTCCATCACTTCACGGAGATGAAATTCTTGCGGCGCTTCACTACCTGCACGGAGATAATCTTGTCGTTTTTAATCGTCACTTAAAGCTCTTACGGAACGTTCGCGACTGTCATCGCGAATTGGCCGTCAAGCTAAATCCACAGTTTCTCGACGATCAAGAAGCTCACAGTCAATTAAGGGCCGCCTGCACCGCACTACGGCAACTTGGAGCGGCCGGTCAAGGGGACCTAAGCACAGTCGCTAAATATCTCAAGCGAATCGAACGTCTACAGGACCGGCTCCACGAACTGGGTCAGCCCATGTCGGACGTTGCAATCGGCTTAGGCCATACCTACATGGATGTCATTAAACCGAACGAGATCGGTATCAGCGAATTCCGTGCGCTAATCGAACTCGTCGGTCAGTTGAGACCAGCTCTGCTCAAACTGCGAGGGGAATGTTTTGATGACGATATTCTGGACGATCTGCTGCCTACGTTAACGGTGCGACTCGAAGCTCTTCGGTCATCCCACGCCGATCTTAGTCATTACTTTGCAGTCGACCAACTACCACCCAAAGAAGTAATCGATAAACTGCGGACACATCTCGATAATGCTGGGTTGTTCCGCTGGTTTAACGCAGATTGGCGTGCATCACGAAGGCTATTACTTCAGATCACCTCCAAACCTGAGATGCGTTTGAAGGATTTGTTAAAACGACTAGAGAAGTTGCAATTATATATCAAAGATAAGCAATCGCTGGAAAACGACACCCGCTACAAATCTGCTCTTGGAACTAATTTTTGCGGTCTCGATACCGCCATCATCGATCTCAGCGAACTACGCGCCTGGTATAAGTTAGTACGGATGCGCTATGGGATAGGGTTCGGCCCCAAAGTGGCACTCGGCGACGTGCTTCTGGCCATGTCGAGCGCTCTGGCTCGGGGAATCCAGTCGCTGCGTCAGCAGGGTATTCATGAACAGATCGACGCGGTACTGCGCGAACTTGGCGAGCTAAAAGCGGCCTTCGACGAATATTCCCCGATTCAGCCAAAGGATGCGGCTCTGCTAACGACCGATGGGCCGCTGTCTACACTGGCTGAGCAGATCAGGCGAGACTTGGGAATCTGTCAGCAACAAATGGCAGATTCGGCCGCATCGCTTTCGGATGTCGAGCGCACTGTCCAACAACTCGGGGAGAACCAGTCTTCCTTGCAGGCATTAAGCGAAAGCACACTAGAGCCCCAATGGCTTAACGGCCAGATTGATCTGCTGGTTAATCCCAACCAACTGGACGAAGCCACATTGGCTGTCGCCGTGCGCACCGCAGAATTCGCAAGCGCACTCGATGAGAAGGTTCGCCTACCCATTCTTCGCGATGGTATCCGCCAGCATCCGAATTGTGAATTTTTTGCGGAACTGCAACAGCTCGCAGTGCAGATGGAATCAGCTTGGCAGACACATCTTTACTTGCTATAGGCATAAATTGCGGTATTAGGGATAGCAGATTTCGTGCGACCTGAGCCAGTTAGACGGGTAATCTAGCCCTACACTCATAAGTTTCAGTAGAGCCATGACATGTACAATTGCGAATTCTCTGCGGAAGAC
>NZ_CAIZIZ010000132.1 GCF_903933125.1 uncultured Lamprocystis sp.
CCCTACGGATCGCGGCCTTACCGTAGGGTCCGCTGTGCGGACCGGTCGCGGTCGGCCGGAACGATGATAGGCCCCCGCGCCGCATCCAACCGGGCTAAGCCAACTCGATGCCGAAGACATAGCGAAACAGGTCCATCATCATCCCTGGCATCTCGGCCTCGGCGCGCCCGGGGCGGATGACCCAGGTCCCGCCGTTGGGCGCAAAGACGTAGATCGCTTTGTCGGCGGCAAACTGATAGGCCACCTGTTCACCGTGCTGGACGATATCGCAGCCGATGAACGCGTTGAGCATGGTCTGCACCGCGCTCGTGCGTGCCGTGAAGCTGTTCTTCATGCCGAACAGCATCTCCTCCAGCACGCTTTGCTTCTGAACGCCCTGAGCACGATTTATGGCGACCACATCCACAACCCCGTACAGGTCATAGTCACCGTGCAGATACGCCATGTGCCGCTGCATCCAATCACGGGTATGCCCGGTCGCGGGGTCGAAATCCTTGGGCACGTCCTGCAGCGACAGCATCAGGCAGCCATGGTGGCGGTGGAGAATCGACGGCGGGTGAGTATCAACGGCATAGAACCCCTTACCGTTGGCGCGCAGGAAGACTTCAACGCGATCCTTTAGTTTCACACGGTGTTGCCCGCTGATGAACTGCTTCCAACTGTCAAGCGCCCGCTCCAGCCCACCCTTGAAGACCGTGCCACTCCGTAGCCTGGGGTCCACCACCAGCCCGGCGCACTCCATCACCTGACCCCCGACCAAGTCGTCCTCCTTGGCGGTCTTGGCCTTGCAGTCGATCGGTTTGGGCGTGTAGCCGGGCTTGCCGATATAGAGCAGGGACTTCGGGTTAGTATGGCGTAACAGGATGATGGTGTCAGTGTCCAACGCCACCTGTTGAAACACCCTGACGTCACTGGCGCGCACGCCTAAGTCCTTATCCGCGAACGAGAACGGCTGCAACTTGTCGAGCAGGCGCCGGGGCGGCGTCACCAATCTGTCGCGCTCGGCGGCGGGACCGCGTCGCGCAATACTGCCGGGGATGGGGGCGGCCATGACTAGGCTCCGATATGGCGGATGGGGTTGAACCAACGTGGGTGGGGATAGGCTGCCACGCAATGGTGTCCTAACGCAAGCGCCCTATCGACAGGCAGCTTTTTTCTTTGACTTTGAAATGCACTGATCCAACTCCAGCGTATATGATAGCGCGAAATAGGGCAGACGCCTATTATTCTACGGGTCAGGCAACAGACAGGCGTTGATCATCGTTTCGGCCAAGTCATGCGCGGCCCACGTCCTGGGACCGCCGGCCGGCCGGCGGCCGGCGGTCCCAGGGGTTGCCGGAACGATGATCAAGGCCCACGGTCGTCCGTCGCGGCAAGGGTCCGAGACGATGGCGATTTACTGGACATTGCTAAAGAATAAGTAGGCGACAACAACCGCTGCCGCGAATCCGGCCAGGTCGGCGACCAAGCCGCCGGCGACGGCATAGCGCACCCGCTTGATGCCGACGGCGCCGAAGTAGACGGCGAGAACATAGAAAGTGGTTTCGGTACTGCCTTGAATAATGCACGCAAGACGACCGGCGAATGAGTCGGCACCGCTGGTTTGCATGGTTTCAATCATCATGGCACGGGCGCCTGAACCAGATAGTGGCTTCATCAGCATCGTCGGCAGTCCGTCGACCCAACGGGCGTCGAATCCGGCGGCGGTGACCAACTGCGCGGCGCCCTCCATGGCCATGGCGAGTGCACCGCTGGCACGCAATAGACCGATGGCAACCAGCATGGCGACGAGGTAGGGGATGATGGTGACAGCGGTCTGAAAGCCCTCTTTCGCACCCTCAATGAAGGCCTCATATGCGTTGACCTGCCGCCACAGGGCAGCAACCAGGAAGGCGATGATGATCGACAACAGCAGGAAGTTACTTAGCAAAGACGATGTCGCCGCCATCTCGGCAGGCGGCAGCCCGGCGAAATAAAGGGCCAGGCCGCCGATACACAGGGTCAGGCCGGTGATCCATGCCAAAACCACCGGATCGAGACGAATACGTTGTCGGGTGGCGACAAAGGCAAAGCCGGCGAGCGTGGAGCAGTAGGTCGCCATCAGGATTGGAATGAAGACGTCGGTCGGATCGGCCGCACCGAGTTGCGCCCGGTACGTGAAGATGGTCACCGGCAGCAGGGTGATGCTGGACGCATTGATGACCAGAAAAAGAATCTGCGCATTGCTCGCCGTATCCGGGTCCGGGTTGAGCGTTTGCAACTGCGTCATCGCCCTGATGCCGATCGGGGTGGCCGCATTGTCGAGGCCGAGCAGATTAGCCGCCATGTTCATTGTAATCGACCCCAGGGCCGGGTGACCCGGCGGCACCTCCGGAAAGAGCCGGGCAAAGAGCGGTGCCAACAGGCGCGCCAGGGCATCGAGAAAGCCGACGCGCTCGCCGATCTTGAGGATTCCCAACCACAGGCACATCACGCCGGTCAGTCCGAGGGCGATGTCAAAGGCCAGTTTGGCATTATCGAACCCGGCCTTCATCAGTCGGGCGAAGATGTCGGGCTGGCCGCCGACAAAGAACTGGAACAACGCGCAGGCGAAGGCGGTGAGGAAGAAGCCGATCCAGATCAGATTGAGCATCGCCGGGCCTTCCGATGAAAAGAGCGTAGATTATTGAGCCTGGTTCACACTGCTCACCAATCGGTGGATCGCCAACACCGTCACCTTCATTTAGAGGATATCCGGAACAAAATATGCTAAAACTGACAAATCCTATAATTTACAACGCTTAATCTATCAAGTGCCGAAAGCGCCGTATTGTCAGAGTTCAGTAACATATCAAGAAATTGCAAACGGTTGTCTTTAATATGCAA
>NZ_CAIZIZ010000133.1 GCF_903933125.1 uncultured Lamprocystis sp.
CCCCCGGCCGCGACGCGTGCCGGCTTGGGTCTGGTCGGATGAATGATCAAGGCCAACCGGCGGCAAGTCGGCAAACAGACGCTCCACCTGCCCCCGCCGCCGCCCGGCCCGCAGCCGCTCGGCGGCAACGATGGCGGCCAAATCGGCGAGCGTGGCGTTGAAGTGATCGTTGATGACCACGTAGTCATATTCGCTCCAATGCGCCATGTCGGCACGCGCCTCGGCCAGTCGGCGGGCGATCACGGCCTCGCTGTCGGTGCCCCGGCCGCACAAGCGGCGCTCAAGCTCAGCCCAGGATGGCGGGAGTATGAAGACGCCCACCGCCTGCGGGAAACGCGCTCTGACCTGACGGGCGCCTTGCCAATCGATCTCCAGGATCAGACCGCGTCCGGAACGCAGCCCCAGGCGAACATCCGCCTCACGGGTCCCGTACAGATTGCCGTAGACTTCCGCGTACTCGATGAAGGCCCCGGCGGCGATCTCGGCACGCAGTGTCGGCAGGTCACGGAAGTGGTAATGCACCCCATCCCGCTCGCCGGGGCGCGGCGGCCGGGTCGTGACCGAGACCGACAGGGCGAGGTGCGGATCACGCTCCAGGAGGGCCTTGACCAGGCTGGTCTTACCGGCACCGGACGGAGCCGAGACGATGAATAGGATACCTTCGTGCATCAGCGCGCCTCCGTCAACCGATCATCGTTCATCGCAGCAGTTCCAAATTTGGTTCGCCGCCGCCGACCGCGTGCCGACGGCGAGGCCAATGGTGGATGCGCTGCGCTTATCCACCCTACTCGAGGTTCTGAATCTGTTCACGCAGTTGCTCGATCAGCACCTTCATCTCGACCGCCTCGCGCGTGACCTCCACGTCGGCGGACTTGGAGCCGAGTGTATTGGCCTCCCGATTCAATTCCTGCATGAGGAAATCCAGCCGCCGGCCGACCGGCTCATCACGGGTCAGGACGGCCCGGACCTCGGCGACATGCGCCTCCAGGCGGTCCAGTTCTTCGTCGACATCCAGACGCGCGGCGACCAGCGCCAACTCCTGCTCGAGACGCCCCGCATCCAGCTCAGCGCGCAACTCCACGAAGCGGTCGGCCAGCCGCTTGCGCACCCCGGCCATGACCTGGGGCAGGCGCGCGCGCACGCGCACCACGGACTCCTGCAGCCGGTCGCAGCGCTCGCGCAGGAGCGCGCCAAGGCGCTCACCCTCGCGGGCGCGGGTCTGCAGGAGCGTACTAAGCGCCTGATCCAGCAAATGCAGGGCGGCATCCGTCACCTGGTCCAGATCGCGCTCCTGCTCCTGGATCACCCCCGGCCAGCGCAGCAGATCGAACGCCGAGGGTTCCGCCGAGCGGCCGATCAGCGACGAAATCTCATCCCCGGCCGCCAACAACTGCTCCACGTACGCGCGGTTGACGCGCAGGCTGCCGACCACCCCGACCGCGGGGTCATACCGCAGGGTACAGTCCACCTTGCCGCGTTGCAGCCGCTTCGCCAGGCGGTCACGCACCGCTGTTTCCAGGGCGCGCAGTTCCTCGGGCAAGCGGATATGGGGCTCGAGGAACCGGTGGTTGACACTACGCAGTTCCCACGTCAGCTCGCCGAATGGCGCACCTTGGGTCTCCCGCGCGAACGCGGTCATACTCTTGATCATCCCGGATGCCTCAAATTGCGGGGGGAAGACGCCCGCGGCGACTCGACGCAACAGCGCAGATTGCGGACGCGGATCACGCTATCATACCCGTTCGTCCGAGCCAGGTGAGCACACCCGTCAACACCCTCAAGTGAACGTTCGCACCCTCAACACCCAGAGATCCCGCCCCGCGTATGGACCGGATCGGCATTCATTATCATGACCGCCGCACGCGAAAGCCTCCCCCCCGACACCCTGCTCGGCAGCTATCGTATCCTCGAGACGATCGGCAAGGGCGGGTTCAGCTTGATTTACCTCGCACGGACCGAGGAGACGGGTGACGAGGTGGTCATCAAGGAGTTCATGCCGAAAAAGATCGCCAGCCGGAATCAGCGTCGGCAGGTGGTGCCCATCGAGCCGCAGTACACCGAGAACCTGCAGCGCGGGCGCAAGCTCTTTTTCCAGGAAGTGAAGGCGCTGGCCTCGCTGCGTCACCCCAACATCGTGCGCGTCCTGGATTTCTTCCTGGCCAACCAAACCGGCTACCTGGTGATGCCGAACGAACGCGGGCGCAACCTCGGAAGCTACATCCAGGAACGCCGGGGCGGCTTGAGCACGACCTTCATCCTGGACGTGTTCATGCCGATCCTGGACGCCCTGGCCTTGCTGCACACGCGCTCGATGCTCCACCTGGACGTGAAACCGGGGAATATTCACCTGCGCCATGGCAACCAACCCTTGCTGCTCGACCTGGGGGCGGTGCACCCCGTCAGCCGCGGGCGCGCCGGCGGCGGCCAAGTGATCACCGCCGGATATTCGCCGGTCGAGCAGTATTATCGCGGCGGTCGGGTCGGCCCCTGGACCGATGTCTACGCGGTTGGCGCCAGCATCCGCACCTGCATGGAAGGTCGGACGCCACCCCCGGCCATCGACCGTCACCAGGAGGACAAACTGATCCCCGCCACGGTGGAGCTCAAGAACCGCTACCCCGCTTTTTTGTTGGAAGCGGCCGACTGGGCGATGGCGATGGACGCGACCAAACGCCCGCAGGACGCGGCCGAATTCCTGGCGTACCTGACGCGCCATGTCGGCGACCTGCCGCACTCCGAGTTCTCGCAACCAGTTGAAGGCAACCGGCTCAAGGACGCCACCCAAGTTACGGCGGACCAGCCGCAATGATCACCACCGCACAAGAGACTGCCGCCCCATGCGCCCATCAGCACGTCAACCGGACGCCTTGCGTCCGATCCGCTTCACCCGCGGCTACACCAGCCATGCCGAAGGCTCGGTGTTGGTGGAGTTCGGCGCCACCCGAGTGCTCTGCACCGTCAGCGTCGAAGACCGGGTACCGCCCTTTCTGAAGGGTCAGGGCAAGGGCTGGATTACCGCGGAATACGGCATGTTGCCGCGGGCGACACACGAACGCAGCCCGCGCGAGGCGGCACGCGGCAAACAGGGTGGGCGAACCCTCGAGATCCAGCGTCTGATCGGCCGCTCGCTGCGTGCCGCGGTGGACCTGACCCAACTCGGCGAGCGCACCCTGACCCTGGACTGCGATGTCCTCCAGGCCGATGGCGGCACCCGCACCGCGGCCATCACCGGCGCCTGGGTCGCGCTGCACGATGCACTCAGCGGGCTGCGGGCGAGCGGCGCGCTGTCCGTCGATCCGCTGCGCACCCAGGTGGCCGCGGTCTCGGTCGGCATTTACGCGGGGCAGCCGGTGCTGGATCTGGACTACGCGGAGGATTCCAACGCGGATACCGACTTGAACCTGGTGATGGACGGTGACGGACGGTTCATCGAGGTGCAAGGGACCGCCGAGGCCGAGCCATTCACGCGCGCACAGTTGGACGCCCTGCTGGAACTGGGCGCCGCGGGGATTCGCCGGCTTCATGCGCTGCAGCGTGAAGCCTTGGGCATCTGACCATGACGCAATCCCACCGCGGCGAATCGATTGTGCTGGCCAGCAACAACCCCGGCAAGGTGCGCGAGTTCGGCCAACTGCTGGCCGCCGCCCGCATCCACGTCATCCCCCAGGGTGAGCGCGGCGTCCCGGAGGTCGCGGAAACCGGCCTCACCTTCGTCGAAAACGCCATCCTCAAGGCGCGCAACGCCGCCCGTTTCAGCGGCCTAGCAGCGCTGGCCGACGACTCGGGGATCGAGGTCGACGCCCTGCACGGCGCACCAGGGATCTACTCCGCCCGCTTCGCCGGACCGGGCGCCTCGGACACCGACAACCTGGTCAAGCTGCTGCAGGACCTGGAGCAGGTTCCCGACGAACAGCGCACCGCGCGCTATCAATGCGTCCTGGTCTACCTGCGCCATGCCGATGATCCCACGCCCCTGATCTGCCAGGGCACCTGGGAGGGACTCATCGGGCGCGCGCCCCGCGGCGACGCGGGTTTCGGCTATGACCCGATCTTCATCGTCCCAAGCCACGGCTGCACCGCCGCCGAGTTGGCACCGGAGGTGAAGAACCGGCTCAGCCACCGCGGTCAGGCCTTGCGCCAGTTGCAGCACCTGTTGGACGGCACGGCAGCGCCCGCGGCGCCGGATCAATGAGCGCGGCCCCACCATGACCGCCGACACCATCGCCGCCCGACTGGCGGCGGTCCAAGCCCGGATCCTGGCGGCGACCCTGAGCGCCGGCCGGGCGCCGGGCTCGGTGGGTCTGATCGCGGTGAGCAAACGGCAAGGCGCCGACGCCATCCGCGCGGCCGTTGCCCTGGGCCAGCGCGCCTTCGGAGAAAGCTATCTGCAGGAAGCACTGGACAAGCAGGCGCTGCTCACTGACCTGCCGATCGAATGGCACTTCATCGGTCGGGTCCAGGCCAACAAAACACGCCAGCTCGCCGCCCGCTTCGACTGGGTGCATGGGCTGGCGGATGCCGGACATGCGCGGCGCCTGAGTGAACACCGCCCAGCCGATCGCGCACCGCTCAAGGTTTGCATCCAGGTGAACCTGAGCGGCGAGGCGAGCAAAGGCGGCGTGGCGCCGGACGCCGCGGCCGATCTGCTCGCGGCCTGCGCCGGACTGCCGGGGCTGCGCGTGATGGGGCTCATGACGCTGCCGGCTCCCTGCGCCAACCCGAGCGAACAGCGCGAACCGCTGCACGCCCTGCGCATGCTGCGTGATCGGCTCGCCACGACTGACCAACCGCTGCACTGCCTGTCGATGGGAATGTCAGACGATCTGGAAGCGGCGATCCTGGAAGGGGCCACCCTGGTGCGGATCGGTACGGCGGTATTCGGGGCGCGCCCCTATAATAGCAGCAGCACCTGAGGTCGCTGGACGGCCGTCGCGTCGGAGACTACGCAACGCGTCGCGTACAGCCCTCGATCCTGAACTTGTTCCAAGTCGGTTTAATTATCCAGCTATGCCAACGAGCAAACCCAGCATCGCCTTCATCGGCGGCGGCAACATGGCGAGCAGCCTGATCGCGGGCCTGATCGCCGACGGCTACCCGCCCACTGCCCTATGCGTCGCCGAGCCGGACGCAACCCGTCGCGCGGACCTGAACGCACGCTTCGGCGTCCGCACCGTCGCGGACAATCGCGAGGCACTCGCCGGGGCCGCGACCCTGGTCCTGTGCGTCAAACCGCAACTGGCACCGGCCGTGTGTCGGGAAATCGGCAATCTGGTGTGCCAGCTCGGACCCCTGGTGATTTCGATCATGGCCGGGGTCCCGGAGGCGGCGATCCAGCGGTGGCTCGGCTCGCCGGTGCCGGTGGTCCGCTCCATGCCCAACACCCCGGCCATGGTTCAGACCGGGGCCATCGGGCTACACGCCAGCCCCGAGGTCGGCGACGACGGACGCAATCGGGCCGAGACCATCCTGCGCGCGGCCGGACTCACCCGCTGGGTCGAGGATGAGGCCCAGATCGACGCGGTCACCGCCATCTCCGGCAGCGGCCCGGCCTATTTCTTCTTACTCATGGAGGCGCTGGAACAGGCGGGCATCGACCTCGGACTCGATGCCGAGACCGCCCGCCTGCTGACCATTCAGACCGCACTGGGTGCCGCCCGCATGGCGGTGGAGAGTGACGCCCCGCCGGCCCAACTGCGCGCGCAGGTCACCTCCCCCGGCGGGACCACCGAACGCGCCCTGGCGGTATTCACCGAGGCGGGGCTGAGTAAACTGGTGGGCCGCGCCGCGCATGCCGCCCGTGAACGCGCGGTCGAGATCTCCAAGACGCTGATGGAGCAATCATGAGCGGTTCCTATCTGACCAACCCCCTGGTCTTTCTGATCCAGACCCTGTTCGGGCTCTATATCGCGGTGGTCATGATCCGCTTCCTGCTGCAATGGGCACGGGCGGATTTCTACAACCCGCTCTCGCAGTTCATCGTCAAGGTCACCTCGCCGGTCTTGCGGCCGCTGCGCCAGGTGATCCCGAGCCTGGCCGGGATGGACACCGCCTCCCTCGTCCTCGCCTGGCTGCTCAAGACGGCGGAACTGGCCCTGCTGGCCGTGCTGCTGGGCTTCAGCGCCATTCCTATCGGCGCATTCCTCTGGTCGCTGCCGGCGCTGATCGAGCTCATCATCAACATCTTCCTGTTCGCGGTGTTCATCCGCGTCATTCTGAGTTGGGTGAACCCCGGCACCTACAATCCGGGCGTCGCACTCCTGTCGCGGCTGACTGACCCCATCATGCGCCCGGCCCAACGCGCCCTGCCGCCCATCAGCGGCATCGACCTCTCGCCCATGCTCGTCATGATCGGTCTGGTGCTCTTGCAGATGCTGCTGGTGCCGCCGCTGAAATGGCTGACCGGGAGTCCGTTTTGAGGTGAGACGCGCACCTCAGGCGATTTTTCCGGGAAAGGAACGACCGACCCGTGGGGCGACTTAGGTGATTTCCGACAATGTGGATACCGGTCAATGTAGGTGCGACTTCAGTCGCACCTGCGTCCGAATCGGTGCGACTGAAGTCGCACCTACATCCGAGCCTATGGTGGGTGGTATCCGGTGTTCCGGAAATCACCTTAAGCCGCCCCTACAGCCCCTGCGGATCTTGCAGAATGCAATCGTTTGTTCGCGGCTTAGGTTACTCCGCAACAGGACCAACACGCGATACGGGCGGGCGGCTCACCCTCACCCGACGGGGACTTCCACCCCGCAAGAAACGCCGAGCCTTGCTCGGCGCGATAACGATCCCGCTAAAGTGGCGCCCGCCACGCGCTGACCTTGCTGAAACCTACGAACGCTCGTGGCGGGCGCCCGCTTTTGAGCGGGCATGTTAGCCTCTTTGGTCGCTCTCCAGTTGGTCGATCCGTTCCTTCAAAAATATATTCAGTAACGTTTCCTCGCTTATCCCTCTTTGGTCAGCGAATTCACGAATTTTTAGATATATTTGTCCGTCAACAGGAAAATAATGGCCTTGCGAGCGAATGTTGACTTCAAAATCGCCAGCATCTTCCTCCCCGCATTCGGTCGCATCGTGAGTATCCCAGTAGTCACCAATTGCTTGGTAACTAGAAGCGTCCGACGTGGATGATTTGTTACTCATATTTTCTTGCCTCTCTCTCAGTCATATCCCTCGCAGAAACAATGATGGCCCTCTTGTCTCGCGTGTATACAAAGAACACACTCAACAAGCGGCCCCCATCAGTTTTCCCGAAAGCAGCGAAGACATCTTCTCCTGGCACGTGACCAGTTTCCTTTCGGCGAAATCGAGGGCGATTTTCTAGTACCTCAATCACCTCATATTCTTGAACATTATGCTTCCATCGTAGCTTTTCAACAATGTCTTCTAGCCATACTATTCTTGTGATTTCAAACGACATAGCATTGCTCTTGGCGAGTAGTTCGGCTCGAAGATCGTCTTACCAGCAACTCGATTGCCTAACGTGTCGCCCCAGGCGGCGCGCGCCCCCCACAAAGCCTGCAAATCAGCTCGAACCCTGATGGCGCGCGCTCGCTCTTTGGGCGTTCGTTAGGCATTTCTTGAATTCATAATTGAGCTTGGCCCCTTTTCCTCCACGGACGGTTTGATCAAGCTTTCCGTAGGGATGCCAAGATCGCGATGTAAGCGCCAGATCATCTTCAGCGTCAGGGGGCGTTTGCGGCTCAAGATTTCGTAGACCCGATTGGAGCGTCCAATCATGGGCTCCA
>NZ_CAIZIZ010000134.1 GCF_903933125.1 uncultured Lamprocystis sp.
CGCCCAGTCGCGTTACTACACCTTTATGGCGTCGGTGAAGTTGCCCTGGACGCGGGTCTGGGAGACGCTGTGGCGGGCCATCCCCGACCCACTGACCGCGGGGCGCTTGCTCCTGGCGCTGGATGATTCGCTCAACCCGAAGACGGGGCGCAAGGTGTTTGGCTGCCAGACCACCTTTGACCACGCGGCCAAGGCCAACCAGAGTCGGTATCCCTGGGCGCAGACCATTGTGACGGTTGAAGCCGGATTTCGGGAAATCAAGCAGGAGGATTGCGGGGGGCCAACAAACCGACGCAAAATCCCCTGATCGCGGCGGTGATGCGGCTCGTGGCGTAATTGAAAACAGGAAACTTCAGTCAAATATAAATGCTTGTTATATATCAGATGAACTGATTTCAGAATCGCAGAAATAGGCTATATGTCTCAACGCTAATGGGAAATGACCCACCCTCTGCTAAGCAACAGAGCCCACCCTTTGGTGTGTACCACAACCGCTCACGGGTGCGGGCGTGTGGGGTATTCATTAGTACACTTTCTTGCTCGGGGAAACCTGGCGCGGGAGAGCGGGACAGGAGTCAGCAGAAGCCGGAGTCAAGTTGACGCCCGGTGAAAGCTGGGGAGAGCGAAGGGCCGAAGCGTCACGAAAGAACCACAGTCTGCATCCCGTCACCCCGACCCGATCATCGACAATCAGGGCAGGGGCGTCCACATCGGTTTTGATTGCACCCCACCCAACCCCCGATCAAGCAAGCGCGCTGCAAGCGGGATAGCTCAGCGCGACCTGCGCCAGCGGCTTGGCCGCACCGGCAGGACTGTAAACGGCGTACCGGGCAAGTTCCGCGGCGGGGAGCCGGCCGATGATCCGTTCGATCTCGGTGAGCCGGGTGCCCTGGCGGACCAGATAGCAGATGTAGGTGTGGCGCAAGGCCGCCGCATCCACCTCATCGGGATGCGACAGCCCGGCGTCGTGGGCCAGGAGTCCGATGCGGGCCAGGAGTCCGGCCGCCCCGCCGCCCGCGGGGTCGTCGCTCCACAGCGGCAGCGGCCGGTGCCCGCCAAACAGCGCCGCCAGGGCCGGGCTCAGGCGGATGATCCGACCGTCGCCCGGCGCTTGCACCGTGCCGGCCGCCAGGTCGATGGCGCGCACATCGAGCAGCACACATTCCGCTGGCGTGATCCCGGACAGCACCAGGCCCATCAACTGGCGGGTCGCCGAGTCCGCCAGTTCGAGCAGGGCGCGAACCTCGCCTGCCAGGAGTTCGCGTCGACCGATGCCCGGCAGGCTCAGGGGCCTGTCATCCGCCGGGATCGCCCCCTGGTCTTGGCCCTGAGACAACAAGGCACCCGCCGCCGCGGTATCCCTATCGACCGAAAGCCGGGAATCGCCGGCGAACACCCGGACCCCGGTGACCGGCAGTTGCTCGTCCGCGGTGCGCTCACGCCGAGTCAGAAACTCCGTCAGCAGCACAGCCAGCAAGGCGGTCAGACCCGCCACCGCCAGGGTGTAACTGAAATCGCGCCAATAGTCGGGCTGGAAGGGACGGCTGGGAACAAAGGCGGGCTCCAGCACCTTGACCTGCGCATACCGGGCCGGCGCCTTGGTCTTGACCTCCACCAGGCGCTGTTCCAGACCGCGATGCAGTTCGTCGATTTGCTCCAAGTCCTTCTTGAGAGTCTCATAACGAGCGAAACGGGCGGTGAACCCTGACGCCTCGGCCCGCTGAACCGCCAGTTCCTGCTCCAGTACGCGGCTCTGGCGCCGCGCCCGCTCCACCTCACGGGTCAGGGTGGAGCGCAGAAAGTCACGGCCCTTGGCGCGCTGCTCCTTGATCCGTGCCTCCAACTGGTCCAATTGGATCGGCAACTCCTTCAGGGTCGGTTCGTTTTCCAGATAGACCTTGGTGTAACGCTTGGCCAGGCCCGCGAGTTGAGCGCGCAGTTTCCCGGCCTCGGTCTCCAGTTGCTCCAGGGTGCCCTGCTCGGCGGGCGGAACGACCGGCTCGCCGCGGTCGATCGCCTCTTCCAGGGCCGCGCGTTGGGACTCGGCTTTCACCTGCTCGGCCCGGGCCGTTTCCAGCTCCTTGGTCAGGGCCTTGAGGCGCGCCAGCGCCTGATTGCCGTCCCGCTCCATGGTGTCGATGCCGTGTTCCAGGCGATATCGGTCCAGGGTCGCGGCCTGCGCGCGCTTTTGGGCATCGAGTCGCGCGTATTCGTCCTGCAGTCGGGCCAGGGTGCCGTCCACGTCCCGCTCGACCTGCGCCTGGCGCCGCTCCAGATAGGCCTGGGTCCAGGCATTCACCAGGACCGCCAGTTGCCGCGGCTCGCTGCCGGTCGCGCTCAACGCCACCAGATTGGTGCCGGGCGTGGGCTGCACGTCGAGGCGCGCGCGCAAGGCCTCGGGGTCCAGTTCGCCGGTTTCGGGGGCGGTGCGCGCGGCCCGCTCCAGGGTCTCCTGCAAGAGGTCCTGGGCCAGCAGGATGCGGCCCTGGACCGCCAGATTCTGCGGGTCGGCACCGTCTGCGCCGGCACTGTAGCCGATCCCTTCCGGCACCTCGATCAGCACGGTTGCCGTCGCCCGGTACAGGGCCGGTCGGGTGAAATTCCATGCCGACCCGCCCGCCAGGACCAGGAGAAACACCAGCGCGAACACTCTGAAACGCGCGGCCTGACGCAGCGGTTGACGCACGGTCGCGGATCCCGGCGACCGCGACAGGATTTCCACCTGGGGCGGCGGTGCGCCGCCGCGAATCTCAGCTGATGTGTCGCGGCTGCTGGGCTGCACGGGCGGTCCTCCAGGGTCGCGTGACGCGGTCGGCCACCGGCCCGATCAGATGATCAGGTCCCCTGGTGATAGGCCGGGCTCAGTTCATGAACCGCGGCGACCATGGCCCCGGCGTGCTCGGGGTTGACGTCCGGGGTGATGCCATGGCCCAGATTGAACACGTGCCCGTTGCCGTGACCATAGCTCGCCAGCACCGCCGCCACCTCCTCACGAATGCGCTCGGGCGAGGCATAGAGCACGCAGGGATCAAGATTCCCCTGCAGCGCGACCCGGCCGCCAACCGCGCGGCGGGCGTCGGCCAGGTCGGTGGTCCAATCCACGCCCAGGGCGTCGCAGCCGGTCTGGGACATACGGTCCAGCCACTGGCCGCCGTTCTTGGTGAAGAGCACCACCGGCACCCGCCGCCCCTCAGCCTCGCGCGTCAGACCCGTCACCACCCGCTGCATGTAGGCCAGCGAGAACTCCTGATACTTGGTCGGGGTCAGGGCGCCGCCCCAGGTATCGAAAATCATCACCGCCTGGGCGCCGCGGGCGATTTGGGCGTTGAGATACACGGCGACCGCGTCGGCGACCTTGACCAGCAGGCTATGCAACAGATCCGGCCGGTCATACATCATGCCTTTGGTGTGCGCATAGTTCTTGGTCCCACCGCCCTCCACCATGTAGGTGGCCAGGGTCCAGGGACTGCCGGAGAAGCCGATCAAGGGCACGCGGCCCTGCAGTTCACGCCGGATCAGACTGACCGCGTCCATCACGTAGCGCAGCCCATCCTCCGGGTCGGGCACCACGATCCGCTCCACGTCCGCGGCCGAGCGCACCGGGCGCTCAAACCGCGGCCCCTCACCCTCACCGAAAGAGAGTCCGAGACCCATCGCATCGGGGATGGTGAGGATGTCGGAGAACAGGATGGCGGCGTCGAGCGGGAAGCGATCCAGGGGCTGGAGCGTGACCTCGCAGGCCAGTTCCGGGTTCATGCACAGTTGCATGAAGCTGCCGGCCTTGGCGCGGGTCGCCCGGTACTCGGGCAGGTAGCGCCCGGCCTGGCGCATCATCCACACGGGGGTGTAGTCCACGGGCTCGCGCAGCAGGGCGCGCAAAAAGGTATCGTTCTTGAGCTGAATCACGGTGCTGGGGCTTCCAGGTCGGGGGTTGAGCGAAGATCGCAATGGCATGGATGCGCAGGATACACCAGGCCGGCCCTCGGACCCCAGACAAGGCGCGTTGCGACGCTGTGGGATCGACGTCCCGCCGCGATGCGTGGCCGCGGTCACCTGCGACCCATAAGGAGACGATGCGACTGTATTGCCGGTCGCTGTCGGAAGATCATCGCCGGCGCTACGCCGCACTGGAGGCCTTGAAGATTGGCTTCGGCGGTGTCGCGTATGTGGCCCGGGTCTTGGGGATGAGCCGACGCACCCTCTATAGCGGGATTCGCGAACTGGAGCAGCTGCGCGACGTGACGCGAACCGTCCGCAACGTCCCGGTGGGGGCGCCACGCGCATCCGGCGCCCCGGCGGCGGGCGACCGCCGTTGACGTCGGACGAGCCGGTCTTGCGCGAGGCACTCAGCGCGGTGCTGGAGGCCCACAGCGCGGGCAGTCCGACCGATCCACTGGCCGCGGGACGCCACATCACCGAGTTGCGCCGCCGCGCCCGCGAGCGTGGCACGCCGGTGTTATATGCATCGACACCAAGAAAAAGGAACTGCTGGGACCCTCGCACCGGCGCGGGCAGTGCGATAGCACTGTCCCGCAACGCGTCCGCGACTATGATGATCACCATCCGGCCGGTGGGGTGCTCGTGCCGCACGGCGTCTATAACGTGGTGGCCAACCGCGGCTTCATCGCCCTGGGGACCTCGCACGGCACCAGCACCTGCGCCTGCGACGCCCTGTTCTTGGCCTGGACGCTGCTGTTCTGCTATTGCTATCCCACGGCCACGGAAATCCTGGTGCTCTGCGATGGCGGCAGCAACAACACGGCGCACTCCCTGCGCTATCCGTTTATTTGGCATGATCCGAGCCTTTGGCAATGGAATTAGGTGTTTGCTTTAAAAGGTTTTTCTTAATAGAGATGTATAACAAATTTTTTCTTCTTTACTAAACTTTACTCACGCAACTAATGTTTGCTTGTCAAAAAACCTTAGCAATAGTTTAAGATACTGGAGTGGACCCTTTGGAAAACCCTAATTTCATCAGCCCGGTTAGAAAAATCTTGCAGAATCAACGCAAAAGTTGGCTACCGGCAACCTTCCTGGTCACCAGCGCCCTCGCCTTCTCAATCATTGGGACAAAGTTGACGGTGGCCCAGGATACGCCGGCTCGGCCATCCCCCAGCCCGAGCGGCGTTAGCTTCAACAAGGCCATCGTTGCGGCTGGCGGGTCCGACGCCAGCCAGCCCGGATTCACCCTCTGGCACGACTATGGTCCCTTTGCGCTATACAAGGTCAGCGACGCGGCGCGGGCCAGCCTGGCGGCCTCGACCTCGGGCCAGGTGCAGATGGACCCCCTCATGGACCGGCTGCAATTCGACCGGCACCCGGTGGATACTCAGTCGGGTCGAACCGCCCTCCCACCGCTCCTGACGGCCAATGAGGAGACCGGGGGTGCCCTGCATGTGATCCAGTTCGTCGGCCCCATCAAGGACGAGTGGCTGGACGCCATCGCCGCCACCGGCAGCCGGCCCATTCAGTACATCGCCACCAACGGTTATCTCGTGTGGACCGACGGGGCGGGCCGCAGCCAGTTGGACACCCTGGCCAATGCCCGCGAGGTCGTGCAATACAGCGCGCCTTATCAGCCGGCCTTCAAACTGGGCGCCTCGATCGAACGGCGTATCCTCGCCGGCGGTGATGCGGAGGAGGTCGTGCCGGTGGTCATCCAGATCTATAACCATCCGGGCAAGCAGGCTTCGCAGCACCTCATCGCCAAACTGACGGTGGAGCGTTTGTCGGACTGGTCGCCCGTCCTGGCCTTCGAAAACGTCATCGTCAGGGTGCGGGCCGCGGACCTGCTCACCATCGCCCAACTCCCCGATGTCGTGTGGGTGGGCGAGCGTTTGCCGCGCGAGATGCACGACGAGGTCCAGGCGCAGATCGTCGCCGGCCACCTCGACGGGGCGCAGGCCGGTCCCAGCGGACCCGGCTACAAGACCTGGCTGGACTCACTCGGCTTCAGCCAGAATCCGGCCGACTACCCCATCGTGTCGGTGGCGGACGATGGCGTCGGCAACGGCAGTACAGCCAACGGCGCCGGGGATGTCACGCTGACCCGCTTGGGCGACGGGACCACCAGTCGGGTCGCCTTCGCTCGGAACTGCACGATCGACGCCAGCGCCGACGGCGGGGCCGGTCACGGCCACATCAACACCAGCATCGTCAGCGGTTACGACACCCGCCCGGGTACCCCCTATCAATTCCCCAGCACCTACCAGCGGGGACAGGGGATCAGCCCCTACGGCCGCACCGGCAATACCAAGGTCTTCGCCAACGACGGCTCCTGGGACATCTCGGCCTGCGGCAACAACGAGGCCGGGGTGATCAAGAGTGAGCAGGACAGCGGAGCGCGGATCAGTTCCAACTCGTGGGGCGCCGATAGCGGCACCTATGACGAGTCGTCCCAGGCCTATGACGCGGGCGTCCGGGACGCGGACCCGAGCGAGGCCGGCAACCAGTCGATGGTCTTTGTCTTCTCGGCCGGCAACAGCGGATCCAGCGCCGGCACCATCGGCTCGCCGGGCAACGGCAAGAACATGATCACGGTCGGCGCCTCGGAGAACCAGCGCCAGATCGACGAGAACGGCAACTGGACCGACGGCTGCGACACCGACCCCACCGGCGCGGACAACGCCATGGACGTGATCGACTTCTCCAGCCGCGGGCCGGCCCCGGGCGGCCGGGTCAAGCCGGAGGTCATCGCCCCCGGCACCCATATCCAGGGCACGGCCAGCACCAGCACCGCCTACGACGGCACCGGCGTGTGTGATCGGTTCCGACCCACCGGCCAGACGCTCTTCGCCGCCTCCTCCGGCACCAGCCACTCGGCCCCCGCGGTTGCCGGCGTGGCGTCGCTCTATTACCGCTGGCTCCAGACGCAGTACAGCCTGACGACGCCCAGCCCGGCCGTCGTCAAGGCCTATATGATGAGTCACCCGACCTACCTGACCGGTGTATCGGCCAACGACACCCTGCCCAGCAACAGCCAGGGCTATGGCATGCCGGATATGAAGACGGCCTTTGATAATACCTCGCGCACCTTGCTGGACCAGACGCGGACCTTCGGCAGTACCGGCCAGACCTGGACCTGGAACGGCTCGGTCGCCAACACGGCCAAGCCGGTGCGCATCGCCCTGGCCTATACCGACGCCCCCGGGGCCCTCGGCACCAGCCCGCAGGTCAACAATCTCAACCTCACCGTGGTCGTTAACGGCGTCACCTACCTGGGCAACCGGTTCACCGGCCAATGGAGCACGACCGGCGGCACGGCCGACAGCGCCAACAACTACGAGGCCATCTACCTGCCGGCCGGGACCAAGGGCCCCGTCACCATCACGGTGACCGCGGCCAACATCGCCGGCGACGGCGTGCCCGGCAATGCCGATCCAACCGATCAGGACTTTGCACTGGTCTGTTACAACTGCACGCAACAGGTCGATTTCTCGCTGACCGGCACCCCGTCCACCCGGGCGGTCTGCGCGCCGTCCAGCGCGTCCTACACCATTAATGTCGGCTCGATCCTGGGTTTCGCCAATCGGGTGACCCTGGGCGCGACCGGCCAGCCGTCCGGCACGACCGCGACCTTCAACCCCAATCCGGTGACCCCGGCGGGCACCAGTGCCTTCGCCATCGGCAACACCGGCGCGGCCACCCCGGGCGCCTACACGCTCCATGTGAGCGGCGCGGCCACCGGCGGGATCTCCAAGTCCATCGACCTGGGCCTGAGCCTGTTCAACGCCGCCCCCGGGGCCGCGACCCTGACGGCCCCGGCCAACGGCGCGTCCAATGTGTCCGCCACCCCAACCTTTGCCTGGACCCCGTCGGCACGGGCCGCCACCTACGCGATCGAGGTGGCCACCGATGCCGGATTCTCCACCATTGTGGCCTCGGCCACCGGCCTGACCAGCCCGACCTGGACCCCCGGAACGACCTTAAATACCGGGATCCCGTATTTCTGGCGCGTGCGCTCCGGCAATGCCTGCGGCACGGGGGGTGACTCCGCCGTGTTCCAGTTCAGCACCCTGGCCGCCCCCGGTGACTGCGGCCCCGGCACGACGGCGAATGTGTTGTACCAAACCGGCTTCGAGGACGGGGCGGGCGCCTGGACCAGCAGCGGCACCGGCAACACCTGGGCGCTCGCCACGACCAACCCGCACAGCGGGGTGCAGCACTTCCATGCGAACGACCCCGCGGCGGTCTCCGATCAACGGCTCGCCGCGCCGGTCGTGACCTTACCGACCGGCCAGAACCCGCTGACGATGAAGTTCTGGCACGCACCGAATCTCGAGAAGAGCAGCAGCGTCTGCTTCGACGGCGGCATCCTGGAGATGACGACCGATGGCGGCACCACTTGGACCCAGGTGCCCGCAGCCAGCCTGCTGGTGGGACCCTACACGCTGCCGGTCTCCGCCGACTTCGAAAACCCGCTCGCTGGACTGAAGGCCTGGTGCGGTACGAGCTCGACCTACATCAACACCATCGTCGATATCAGCGCCTATGCCGGGCAGACCGTCCAGTTCCGCGCTCGACTGGGCTCGGATGACTCAGAGGGCAGGCCCGGCTGGGATTTGGACGATGTGAGAGTTCAGAGTTGTCGGCCAACGACCCCTCCGACCATTTCCGTCAATCCAACGACTCTCGGCAGTACCCAACCCGTAGGCAGTCTGACCAATAAGACACTGGATATCGGTAACGCCGGGGAGGTCAGTCTCGCCTGGACGATCACCGAGAAGAACGCTGTGGTGAGCAAGGCCGAGGCCACTGCGCCAAACGCCCGACGTGTCCCCAAGCGGACCGGGACCAGCGCACCGCGCGCCCTGTTCAATCCCGCCGCAGCAATGATTGGCGAGGGCTTTCCAGTCGTTGGCGATGGCGACGATATCCATCTCGGTGACGCCGATCCTTCCTGGCCAACTAATTGGACCTGGGCGCAAAGCGTCTTCAATTTGACGCCTCTCCTTCCCAAAGGGGCAGTGCGTCTGGGTTTCCGCTATGTCGGAAGCGACGGCGCCGAGGTCCTTTTGGACGAGATCCTTCTGGATGGGAATACGCAACCAGTCATCTGCTCATCGCCGTCGGAGGTTCCCTGGCTCGGCGTCAGCCCCACGACCGGCAACACGTCTCCCGGTCAACACTCCTCAGTCACCGTGAGCTTCGATTCTCGTGCCCTGGCCGTTGGCAGTTATCAGGCGAACCTGTGCGTTGCCAGCAACGACCCGGTCAAGCCCGTGGTGGCGGTACCGGTCACTCTGGAGGTCAACGGCAGCAGCAACTGCCAAGCGACGGCCATGACCATCGGTCCGGAGGTCTTCGGCACCGGCATCCAGAGCCGTGCCTCGCAGCAGAGCATCAACACCCAGGGTGCGGTCGTGGTCCAGAGCGGCGCCGACCTGACCTTCCGGGCACCCGTCGTGCGCCTGCAACCGGGTGTGCGGGTGGCCGCCGGTGCCGTCTTCCACGGGCGCGGGGAGGCGGTAACCTGTCCGGCCGCGGCCAGCGCCAAACCGGCCAGCAGCACCACGCCGAGCCAACCGGACCTCGCCGCCCAACGCTCACCCGGCGGACCCCAGCCGATTGCCCGACTCGACCAGTTGCCCGCCTGGGTCCAGGCCGTCCTCGTCGCCCAGGGGATAGACCTCGCCGCCGCCAGCCACGGACTCCTCGACCCCGCGGGATTCTGGCTCCTGTTCGAGACGGCTCAGGCCCTGGACTCCGCCGACCGGAACGAGGCAAGCGACCTCTATCGGCTCGATCTCCTGGCCGAGCGGCTCAGTCTCCTCAGCCGGACACCGGCGGGTCAGGCCGGCAACGGCCCCAGCGGCTACTCGGCGACCGATGCTTCCGGCGAATGGGTGGTCTTCCAGAGCGAGGCCGACGACCTGGTGGCGAATGACGACAACGGCGTCACCGACATTTATCTGCACCAGGTCTCCTTGGGTTTGACCCGACGACTCACCGTCACCGCCGAGGCCGCGGCCCATCCGGCGCTTGATGCCGCCGGCGTCGACCTGTGGTTCGACCGCCGCGGCGAGGATGGTCAGCGCCAGATCGTGATCGGGGGACTCTCGGACAGTACAGCCCCGGTCGCCATCGACCAGCGCGTCGGCGCCAATGTCAGCAATCACCACCCGGCTATCAGCCCCGACGGCCGCTATCTCGCCTACCTGGAGGAGACCACCACGGCCGATTCGCGGCGCTGTCAAGTCTTCCTGTACGACCGTGATACCGGGCGGTTCCAGCACCAGTCCTGCCCGGCAGTCCTGGCCGCCGCCCCTGAAGACGCCTGGCCGCACTTCAGCGCTGACGGCTCGTCGTTGGAGTGGGACCTCCCCGGTGCGGATCAGCCGGCGAACCTATCCAATCTGCTGTGGGTGCAACCGATGATGAAGCGGCAGTGAGAATTGCCGGACAATCCTCTACCGGGATATCTTCCAGGGTCGGAACGAGTCGACCCTCGGTCGCCCCGCCGTAAACCTGCACGTCGGGTAGCGCGGCGGCGGCGGCGGCGGCCGCGACCAGAGGCCCCTGTTCCGGACGAACGGATTCGACACGCGTTGTTCAATCTCGGTCTCGCGTGGTTAAATTCTCGGCCTTGGTCATCGTTCCGACCACTGACGGTCGCGGCTTTACCGTGAAAGTCGCGCAGCGACCCCGTGGGAGCAGCGTCCCGCCGCGATGGGGCCGGGCGCGTAACCCGACCGTTCGGGGTGACCGCGGCATCCATCGCGGCG
>NZ_CAIZIZ010000135.1 GCF_903933125.1 uncultured Lamprocystis sp.
GGGCAAAGGGCAGCAGAATCGTTACAATCGCGGGCGGTAGTGGGAGCATCGGCGGTGACGGCTGGTGTTTTGGTCGACTTCAGACGATACCGCCGGTCTCCCGCTGCCGCCACCTCCGCAGGAGCCGCCGGCCCTGGTCCCGCCCACCCGTGCACAGCGCCCGGCCTCAGGCAAAAATGGCCAAAGTCGAGTTCAGGATCTCGAAGAACTGGTCCTGGCCGACAGCGGCAAGGATGAGTTCAACGAAATCTTCAAGCTCATCTTCGCCAAGATCTGGGACGAGAAAGAGGCGCTGGAGCGTCGGAAGGACAAAGTGGTCGAGTTCCGTAAGGCGCTGGACCCCGAGATCACCTACGACCGGATCAACAGCCTCTTCCACAAGGCCTGCGACGAATGGCCCGGCATCTTCAAGCCGGGCGAGGATATCGATCTGGCCAAGCGTCATCTGCAGGTCTGCGTCGGCCCCATCGAAGGCGTGCGGCTCATGGGTTCCAACCTGCGCATCATGGACGATGCTTTCGAATATCTGCTGCCCACCGAGGCCAAGAAGAAAATCGCCAATCCGCCCTTCGCCGGTGAAATGAAGGACCGCAAGATGCTGGCGCGCTACGAGCTGGCGCGGCCCGCGCTCAAGCGCGCCGGGGACGACAAGCAGCCGAAAGATGAGCGCGATGTCCTCTTCATCGAGCGTATCCTCAAGATGCTCAAGCCCGGCGGGCGCCCCGCCATCGTGCTTCCGCAAGGCAAGTTCAACAACTCATCGCTCGCCTTCATCCGCGAGTGGATCTTGAAAAAGGCCCGATTGCTCGCAGTGGTCGGGCTGCACCCCAACACCTTCAAGCCGCACACCGGCACCAAGACCTCGGTGCTCTTCCTGCAGAAATACACCCAGGACCAGCTCGACCGGATCGCCCAGGTTCACGAACAGGTTGCGGGTGCTTGCCCGGATTATTGGGCCGACATCGGGAGGCTGCTGGCTGCCCATGCATCCGCCGCCGACGTGCCGGAGGACGCCATCCCCGAGGCGGTGGCGGATCTGATCGCGGAGACCTTCAGCGAGCCCGAGACCGAGACCGAAGACACGACGAACGGCAGCGGAGAGGACAACGGCGACGACGAGCTAACCGTCGGCGTGGATGAAGACCCTGTCGCGCTCGCTGAGGAGAAACTGAACGATCTCCGGGCCGCGCTGCTGAAGGCCAAGCAGCGGTTGATGGATCTGGAGAGCGACCGCGAGGCACTGGAACAGCAGAAGGACCAGAAGATCGACGCGCTCAACGCAAGCTGAAGCGGCGAGAAGGCTACGCTTCGCTCGCGCGTGAAGGAAGTCAGAGAAGGCTATCAAGTGAACCTGCAGGCACTGAAGGAGCGACACAAGGCCGCTCAGAAGCCCATCAGGACCGAGATCAAGGCATTGGAGACCCGGATTCCCCAGGCCGAGCGTGATCTGAAGCAGCTCACCCATCGCGGACGACTGGAGCTGGTCCTGGCCGACGACGACCTGATCGGCACCCTCAAGGAGCGCTGGATCGCCGCCGAGGTCTCCAAGCAGCTCGACTATCCCATCTTTATGGCCGTGAGCGAGCGCGGCGGCAAGAACAACTCCGGCGATTATGAATACATGCTCGACGCGGGCGGCAGTCTGATCGAGTTTCCGGACGGACACCCGCAGGAAGGTCAGTTTGTCGTCAATCAGGATCTGGTGAATTACGACTTGCGGGCAAACGACCTGGCCGATGCCAGCAGAATCCCCGATGAGCAGCTTTGTGTGGCTGAGGCGTTTGTTCGGTTTGCACAGCAGCAGAAATTTAGCTTTTGGGAGAGCGCGTAATGGCCGTCTGGAGCCTCGCCGACCACCAGTCACTGATGGCTCATGGGCGCACTGATGCCGAATTTTTTCATCCTGTGTTTTCGGAAGCGGAAGCGAAGCTTGCGTGTATTAAGACGAATGTGATTGCCCGGAATTTCGATATTTCTGACGGCAACCATTTGGAAATGTCACGGTGGTTTACTGACGACGATGGTGCAGTACCCTATTACCGTAGGCAAGATCTCAATGGATTCTTTCTTAAAAATTCTACGCCGGTTCGAATTCCGATGCATATCTATGATCATGCAAACATGCATCGTTCACTTTTCTTGCCTGAAGATGTTTTGATCTGCATAGTTGGCGCAAGCACTGGAACCATATCTGTAGTTACCTCAAATACGAACCGATGCACTGGCAGTTGTAAGATTGGAATTGTGAGGCGGCGGCCTGGTGGTGCAGTTGATTCCTATGTTTTAGCTGCGTTTCTGCTTGGTAAGTTTGGACAATATCAAATTGCGAGGCATTCTCGTGGTACCGCCCAAGGAGGGCTAATCCTAAAGGATATTTTTCAGTTACTTGCCCCGATTCTACCGAACAATGAGCAAGAGCTAATTAGACATCTGGTCGGCAACTCTCTATTATTAAACACTCGGGCAGTTGCGCTTTACTCTGAGGCTAAACTGTTACTCGAATCAGATCTTGACCTAGACAAGTTGACCTTCCAGAAACCGGCTGGTTATTCTGCACGCTTCAGTACCATCGGCTGGTTCGAAACCTTCTCATCCGGTCGCATAGATGCTCAATGCTTCGCCCCGGATATGTGCATCAATACAATTATTTATAAAAAATCGGAAAAGAAATAAAACAAAAAGCTTTCATAAACAATAACTTAACACAATTGCGTCTTATAAAGTATTCTGTTGAAGTACTTACCTTGTTCTACCAAGACTGGCTCCATACACACGCCCAATGTGATCGCCTTGGTGTTCTGCTGAGCAGCACACTGAAAGGCCGCTAACAGGCTGACATTACCGACGGATTGACTGACTATTGCAGTATCAGACATATCGACGGCAGGGAAATCATTGATGCATCAAAGTGCTTTTCTCAATCTGACACGCCGCTGGCGAGGCTAGACGACCTTCTGCTCGCAATCACCGGTGCTACGATTGGAAAAATCGGCATTTTAAAGCGCTATGATCGGCTGGCTATTTCCGGTGACTTGCTTTGCCTGCGTACAAGCGAAGTGATTGATCCGAATTACCTGTTGCTCGTACTCAATCACGAAATAGGGCAGGTGCAATTCAATCGCTGGATTACCGGCTCAACCAATGGGCACCTAGCACCGAGAGACGTTGCTCGTATGCTGGTTCCGCGACTGAGTAACGAGACCGAAGCCAAGATTGCTGAGTTGGTAAAAAGCTCGCTCTCCACGCGACAAGAGTCCGAGCGACTGCTGGAGCAAGCCAAATCCCGCGTCGAGCAACTCATCGAAGAGGCCGCGCGGGCGTGACCGGCCAGCCCGAGCAGAAGATCCTGATCATTGCCGGACCGAACGGGGCCGGCAAGACCACCTTTGCCGAGGAGTTCCTGCCCAATGAGGCCGCCTGTCCGACCTTTATCAATGCCGACCTGATCGCGGCGGGCCTGTCGCCCTTCGCTCCCGATCTCGCGGCGATGAAGGCGGGGCGTTTGATGCTCGCCGAGGTCGGGCGTCGTCGCTACGAGTCCGGCTGGCGCAATTTCACTGGTGTTTATCGCCCCCTCGTCGACGAATGGGCGCTCTACGACAACGCGGGCTCCAAACCGCAACTGCTCGAAGAAGGAGTCAATTCATGACCGACCCTCAAGCGTCGGCTGTCCCGCGTGAACGTGATCCCGATCTGGTCAATGCCGAGATCGCCCTTCATCGCGCCGCGCGACGCGCCCGTGAAAAGGCGTGGCGGCATGGCGTCCCGGTAGTCTACTCCGAGGACGGGGTCATCAAGTACGAGTACCCGCAACCTGGCGCCCCGATCGGGGCGGCAAGCAAGGCGAATCATGCATCCCCTGATCGCCGCCCGACGCTCCGCCATTGCCGATATCTGCCACCGCTACCAGGTTCAGCGGCTGGAAGTCTTCGGCTCCGCCGCGCACGGAAGGGACTTCGGTCCCGAGCGGAATCTCTTGACCGAATTGGGGGAGGGTTGACGTTGACCAAGGACGACCAGCGACTGCCCGACGATGCCAGGGGCCAGTTCCTCGTCTACGCGGCGGAGGATGGGTGCATCAAGATCGACGTGCGCCTGGCAGACGAAACGGTTTGGCTGACGCAGCCACAGCTAGCCGAACTGTTTCCGACGACCGTGCCCAATGTCAGCATGCACATCCGCAACGTCCATGAGGATGGCGAACTGGCCCCCGAGGCAACCGTTCAGAAATTCTTAACGGTTCGCCAGGAAGGCGGGCGAGCGGTCCGGCGTAACCTGGACCACTACAATCTTGACATGATCATCTCGGTCGGCTACCGGGTGAAGAGTCATGTGGCGACCCGCTTTCGGATCTGGGCCACTCAGCGCCTGAAGGTGGTGACCTCGACCGCTTCGTCAAGGATCCGAGCGTCCTGGTGGAACTATGCCGGAATGTAATCGACCTGCTTGATACGGAATCTGTAGAAACCTCAGTGGCCGATCAAGAGGCGCAGTTGCGGGTCATCGCCAAGGCCGTCGATCAACTCGAAAAGTCCGGGGTGCCGGTTCCTGATCCACTGAACACCGCGAAACGGGAGCGTTTCCAGATGACCCAGGACGGCCTCCTGCGCCGCGGCTCGCCGCGCGGAATCTGGGAGCTTGCGGAGAATAGCCAGTGAAATTCCGGAAACTGAGCATCGAGAACTATAAATCATTCCAGTTTCCGACCGAGATTCTCTTCCCGGCGGGTGAGGATGGTCGCAGCATCTTTCCGGGCATTACCCAGTTCTTTTTCTTCGACGGCGAGAAGATTCAGGAGATCGCTGCGGACGACCATTCCGAGGTGCGCCTGAAGACCCCCCTGGAGGCGGCGCTGGGCATTCAGTACATTAACCGCCTGGCGAGCGATATTCTCTATATCAAGCAGGACGAGCGCAAAGGCTATATCGAGATCTCTGATGAGGACCTGGACTTCAAACAGAGCGAACTGAAACGCGAGAAGAGCAAGCTGGCGCGCAAGCACAAGGAGCGCGACGATCTGAAAGCGGAACTGGACGGCTTCAAGGCGCAGTTGGACGAGGCGAAGAAACGCTTTGAAACTCGAGATGTACCGGCTGCTCTCCAGCCGCAGCGGGTTGATCACTCGACTTTGGCCATTTTGGCAGTCTCGCAGGGAGCTAACTGCTTGAAATACTATGAGTGCGAAAAATTAAAGGGGGGCCAGGAGACCCGAACGCCGGAATTTTGCCCCTCGTAAATTTTTTGCTCCTCATAACATTTTGA
>NZ_CAIZIZ010000136.1 GCF_903933125.1 uncultured Lamprocystis sp.
CCGGATCCCTGACACCGAGCGGCGCGCCTTATCCACCCTACAGCGGAGCCGGTTTTGTAGGGTGGATAAGCGCAGCGCATCCACCAGCAGCCTTGCCGACGGGACGCGGTCGGCGGCGGCCACCCAAATTTGGAACTGCTGTGGAGCAGGGCGACCAGCGCCGATGACGATGCTGCGCTGCCCAATCTTGCCGATCATGGCCCCATTTCCTCCGTCGAATCCAGGGCTGGCTCTGCTTCGCTGTCGGCGTTACCCTCGGCAAAGTAGCTGTCGTCAATTTCGATCAGGGATTGGGGCCGCTTCTTGACGCCGACCTCATGTTTGAGTAGGAGGTCTATGAGCCTGTCGCCATCGATCAAAGTGATGGGTGCGGCTCCGGGGTACAGGGCTGCCTCGGTGCAGCCCTTGGCGAAGCGGCCGGTAGTAATGATCGTGCCGCGAATCGCCTGGTGGTAGGGCAGCGCGCCGCGCAACTGATCGAGCACCGGGCGCGTGATAGAACCTTGATGGCGCTTCACCTGGACTACTTCCTTGATCTGAGTAATGCCGAACTGGTAATTGGCGATCACATCGACACCTTTATCGCCACTCTGTTTGGTTACGACAACGTCCTCGTAGTCCATCGCTTCAAGCAGGTCCCGGATGAGAGCCTCAAACCGGTAGGGATGCATCTTGGCGAGCCGCTCCCGGAGTGCCGTGACCTGATCATCGTTGTAGTTCTTAATGGCGCTGAGTACCCGCTGATGCGGATGCTGCTCCGGCGTCGCGCTCGAATCGGCGGCGTAGGCGATGCCTTTCTCGGTGATGGCGTAGGTATTGCCTGCCCGAGTGGAGTAGCCGCGTTCGACGACGTTGAGCATACGATAACGTAGCGTATGCTTGATGGTCGAAGGAGTCCTGGAGGTTGAGTGGGCCAGCAGAAAACTCCCCCAGTCTTCGAGCAGATCGCCACGTTTGCCCGGCGAATGCGCAGCGAGGATGGAGAGTAGAATCGGGATGCCTTCGGCCTCGTCGATTTTGCGGACCGTGGCGATATCGTCGTCGAGAAATGCCTGCCCGATGTCGGACAGTCGGTATATGCCACTGCTGTCAGGCATCAGCAGCTTGTAAGTGGCGATAAACCGGTAAGCGCCGTAAAGGTAGCGGGGGTTGATGGTCTCACCGCTTTCCTTCCAGATTCGGCCAGCTAACGCCGCGGACTCGCCGGAGAGGCGTTGAATAATCCATTCGTCCGGGTTGCTCCAATCGACCTGATTTTGGGGCGTGCCGGTATGGTCCCATACCGCGGCGACCATATCGCGGACGGCAGTTTGGCTAGTCGTACCCGTCCAGATGGCGATGAGCCTGCGGACTTCGGTATAGCTCGGGAGATTGGGGATGTGAACTAGGTCGTGATGATTTTCGGTCATGTTTGGCTACGTGATCCATTGCTTAAGCATCATAGATGCCCGGGGCGGCATCTTGGCAGTACTATACTCAAATAAGTAGTCGCGGGCGCGCGAGTCAGCGAGCCTCGGCCGGTCACAGGTATAACTGATTCTTGACATGCTGTAATCTCAAGCGGCTAACGGTACCCGCAGGTCGATCTCATCCCAAGGTACGAATACGCGTTGGCGGTCGTCGACTTCAAGGATACCTAAATCGACCAAGGTCCCGACATCGGTGCAGCCAGGGATCTTGTCCTGCTCGACTGGTTCAGCAAGTTCCCCGATGGGTGTGGGTCCGCGGCGTTTGACTGTCTGTATCAGTTCCCAACGCCTTGGCGTCAGGGTACTGAGCATCTCAGACAGGCTCTCGAAGCCAATGGATTCAACTGGGGTGACGGCTTCGCCCCGTTCCAAGCGTTCCCAGGTTTGCGCGAACGCTTCCATCGCGGCCTGCGGGGTCGAGATCTCGATGCGAAGGATGCGTCGTTCAGTCATCGGTCAGTCTCCTGACATCGGCCCAGAAATCGTCGAGCAAAGTCCTGACGCTGACGAAGGTATAAGGTTCTTCCCGTCCTGCGAGGTGCTTGTGGTCGCCCTTGCCGCGCTCGTTGTCGTAGCCGACGATACGCTGCCGGTCCCGAATATACACTAAACGGTACTTCAGCCCGTGCGGGCGCTCCGCATCGGCCTGGGGAGTTGCCAGATGACCATTTCGATCAGGCCGGAGCGGAAAGTCTGACGGCGCTCGAAGAGCTTTCTGGCGTTCATTGTTCCAATGACGCCACGATTGAGGACCTTGGTCAAGTCCTGAGCCACACCGCGGGCGTGGCCGGTGGCGGCTTGGGTACTCCAGTTGGGACAGGTGGCGGTCGAGGATGGACTCCAAGTAGGACGCGAGGCCGAAGACGCGGCTTGCGAGCTCGCGACTGCTGGGCAAAAGGTCCGGGAGAAGCAGGTGGAGCAAGGTGTAGAGATCGGGGTCGCCGAGTTGGACGGGGGTGGCTTCGATCCGGACAACGGCCTCGGCGTTGTCGCAGAACCAGCGGACCGCCCGGTAGGCCCAGGTCTCGGTGTTGCGGATGTGGTGGGCCTCGTCGACGATGACCAGATCGAAGGCGGGCGGCGGGTCCAGACCGAGCAAGCCGCGCCGGGGGCGCCGCCGCTCGGTGTCGCCCATGAGCAGGGCCTCGTCCAGCAGCGAATAGGGCAGGATGGCGCGGGCGTATTGCTGCGGCCAGACGCCGTCCAGGTGGGTCTCTTCGATGCAGTAGCGCAGGGTCGGGCCGTCCAGGTGGTCGAAACGCTCGTCGAAGCGTTTCATCTCTTCGAGCCATTTGCGCTCGGCAACCAGCGGCTTGGGGCAGATGACCAGCACGGTGCGCAGTTCGCGGCGGGCCTGAAGCTCCTTGAGGATCAGCCCGGCCTCGATGGTCTTGCCGACGCCGACCTCATCGGCGATGAGCAGCCGGGGCCGGTCGGCCTGGATGAGCTTGATCACCGGGCGGAACTGGTAGGGGACGAACTGGATGCGCGACGCGAAGAGCGAGTAGAGGTTGCCGATGCTCGGGTGGCGCAGTTGCGCGGCGGTGAGCGCGGCGTGCAGTGCGGCCGGGGTAACGCTGGGGCGTGCGGCCGGTTCGATCTGAGAGGCGTAATAGGTGGCGACGGCGCCGTCGTGGAAGACCTGATAGCGGTCCTCGGGGTCGGCCGTGACGCGCGCGACCACGGCGCCGGTGACGGTGGGCTGGGCCTTGAGCCGGACGAGTTGGCCGGGGTCGAAGGCCCCTTGCGATGCCGTTGCGGACGGTTGATCGGCAGGTTTGGCGGACCCGGCCAGTTGCGCGAGGAGCGCGGTTCGCTCGGCGTGGATGTCGGCCAGCGTGGGCTGGTCGGCGCCGATGGCCTGCATCAGCCGCTCGATGGTGTCGAGGTCGCGGTAGCGCTCGTCGTCCGGGATGCCGCTGACCGGAGCGTGCGCCCAGCGGTTGCGGATAGTCTGGGCCTCTTTGAGCCAGTTCCTTGCCGTTGGCGGCAAGGAAGCTGCGTGGGCAATCTCGGACCAGTTGCGGTCGGCGATCCGCAGCAGGGCAGCCAGGTCGAGTTGGTCGAGCCGGGTGTGACCCGCGGTGTCGACGTGGTTGCGTTGCTGAAAGGTCAGCTCGTCCAGGATGTGGGTCTGCCACCAGTGATCGGATAGGCTCGGCAAAACCTCGGCGAGGAAGGCCGCGAGCCGGGTGGACAGGTGGCGGTGGTCCATGGGTCCGTCCGTCGTTGTTTGATGGGAGCCGATTCTTCACGCCACACCATTATGTCCTTACGGGGGCTGCCTGTGAATGCGCTTCAGGTCAAGACGTTGGGACACACCCGGCCGCCGCGTCGGCTAGTCGTCGGGCTGCCGTGAGGGTGGTTTCGTTGGCGACTTGAACTCTGGTCAGGGCAGACCGAGCAACCGCGGCCACCGGCAGGACAGCATCCGGCGGCAAGCTGCGTTTGGCGGCCACGGCTTGGGCGACTGCCGCCTGCCAGTGCACGAGCGTGCCCTCGGCGCTGGTGTAGACCCCGGTCGCGGCGGCCTGGACCGCGGTGCGACCCAGTTCAGCGGCACGTGCCCGCGGGATGTCCAGGACCGCGCGGCAGCGGGCCGCCCGTTCCGCGGGGATGTCCAGGACCGCGCGGCAGCGGGCCGCCCGTTCCGCGGAATCGAGACAGGGCAACAGAATGAGTTCGTTCATGATGTCCTCGTTGGCATCGTGATCGCGGCGGTTGCCGATCGGCATCAACTGCTCTGAAACTCCGCGGCGAAGGGGGCCAGGAAGCGGCGCTCCGGCGACCAGTCAGCGATGGCGAAAACCACTGACTGGAAGGCGCCGGCCTGTTCCTGGAGCGCCTCATGGAAGATGGCCGCGATGCGGGCCGGGTCGTTACC
>NZ_CAIZIZ010000137.1 GCF_903933125.1 uncultured Lamprocystis sp.
CCGGATCCCTGACACCGAGCGGCGCGCCTTATCCACCCTACAGCGGAGCCGGTTTTGTAGGGTGGATAAGCGCAGCGCATCCACCAGCAGCCTTGCCGACGGGACGCGGTCGGCGGCGGCCACCCAAATTTGGAACTGCTGGTACCTTTTTCAGGACGCTCCCGCGCCGGGTGCTGAGGCGGCTGGCGGGGGCCGACGGGGCGGCACCGACCTCCCCGACCATGGCGCTGCTCGGGGAGGCACTGGATCTCGACGCGACCGCGGTACGCCTGCTCGATTTCCTCGAACAGCGTGAGTTGGTCGAACCGCTCCGCGTGTTGTTGCGCGCCAATGGGCACCCCGGTGTCCGCATCGCCGCCCGCGTCCAACTGGGGCGACTCGCCGCCTTGCTGGGTCTGGAGCGGACGGCGGTACAGAGCGCACTGGCCAAGCGCGCTCCGCTGCGGGCGCTCGGGCTGGTGGAGTATGAGGACGGTCACAGCGATCTGGAGGACTTCCTGGCGCCCACCGGCCTGCTGCGCGAGGTGGTGGAGGCCGCCCCGTTGGATGCCGAGGCGTTGCTGGCACTCTTGATCGAACCAGCCCCGGCCGGGGCCTGGCGGCTGGACGCTTTTCCGCAGTTGGCGGAGGCGGCCGGGCGCCTGCAAGGGGTCTTGCGCCAGAGCGCGGACACCGCGGCGGTCGGTGTGAATGCGCTCTTCTATGGGCCGCCCGGCACCGGCAAGACCGAACTGGCGCGGGCCTTGGCCGCGGCAAGCGGGCTGCGCGCCTATCAGGTGCGCAGCGCCGATGAGGATGGCGACGGGCTGCGGCGCACCGGTCGGCTGTCGGCCTATCTGCTCGCCCAGCGGCTGCTCGGGCGCCGGCGCGAAGCGGTGCTGATCTTCGATGAGGTCGAGGACGTTTTCGAGTCCGCCGATGAGCCGTTCGCCTTCCTGGGGGTGCGCCGCGCGACCGGCCGCCAGAAGGGCTGGATGAACCGCATCCTGGAGGAGAACCCGGTCCCGGCGATCTGGATCACCAACGACGCGGACAGCATGGACCCGGCCTTCCTGCGCCGCTTCCTGCTGCCGGTCGCCTTCGTCACCCCGCCGCGCTCGGTACGCCGCGCCATCGTCGAGTCCCATCTGGGCGACCGCGACCTGCCGCCGGCCTTGCTCGATGAACTGGCCGCCGACGCGGTCCTGACGCCGGCCCAATTGGGTGCGGCCCGGCGTCTGCTGGACCTGCACCCGCAGGCTCCGGCCGAGCAGACGGTGCGCGCCGGGGTGGCCGCGGTGCGCACCCTGCTCTATGGGGCGCCGACGCCCCGGCGGCGCACCCCGGCGACCCGCTTCGACGTGGCCTTTCTCAACCTGGCCGGCGGGATCGGCCCGAGCGCCATCGCCCACGCCCTGGCCGAGCAGGGTCGCGGCAGCCTCTGCTTCTATGGCCCGCCCGGCACCGGCAAGACCGCCTTCGCCGAGGTCCTGGCCACGGCCCTGGACCGCGAATTGGTGGCGCGGCAGGCGTCGGACCTGATCTCGCCCTATGTGGGAGAGACGGAACAGAACCTGGCGCGGTTGTTCCGTGAGTGCGACCCGGCGCATTCGGTTCTGCTGCTCGATGAGGTCGATAGCTTTCTCGCCGACCGGCGGGCGGCGCGCCACAGTTGGGAGCGGACCCAGGTCAATGAGCTGTTGCAGCAGATGGAGCATTATCCCGGCATCTTCATTGCCGCGACCAACCTGATGGCCGGGATCGATGCGGCGGCCCTGCGGCGGTTCGACTTCAAGCTCAATTTCCGGGCGCTGAATCCGGCGCAACGGCTTGCCCTCTTTGCGCGGGAGGCGCTGAATGACGCCACCGCGCCGGTGGCGCCCGACTTCGCGCGTTATCTGGAGACGCTGCAGGGATTGACGGCCGGTGACTTCGCCAACGTCTGCCGTCAGCGCATCCTGCTCGGGGAGGCGCTGACGCCTGAGCAATTCCTGCGGCGGTTGGCGGCGGAGTGCCGATTGAAACAGGTGGATGGGCGGGAAGCGGCATAGCCTTCTCATTCGCGTGCCACCGCTCCAGCGGTGGCACCGCTGTGTCAGGCGCTGTGCCCCTTGGACGATGAGCAAGGCCCCGGAGGTCGAGGCTTCAGCCGGTCCGGTCGGCCGTCAGGGTGACCGTCAAACCGCCGCGCCGCCCAGCGCCCTTAACCTTCGCGTCTCCGACCTGATTGCTCACGACTTGACGCGGCTTCAGGGAGGGGAGAATACTAGGCTCGGCTGGCAGTAGTTAGTGCCTGAAAGAAAACTCAACGTTTTCTGCAGCGCCTATTCGCTGTCGCGGGGAAATTTCGCGGCGTGATCATTCATCGCGATGAATACAAAGCATAGTGTGTTCATAATAGTGCGAGAATAAGAATTACTCTTATTAC